>JAKSOY010000127.1 GCA_024405255.1 Kiritimatiellia bacterium | reverse complement strand
CGACAAGCTTTCGCCCGTCGCCTGCGGTCCGATGGTCTTGCCATCGCAAATAACGTTTGCCCCATATCAATCATGGTCGATTTCGTTCCTCTGCGAAGGGGCTATGGCAAGTCAATCGATTGACGATATACTCATCGAAGGCCAATTTGTTGAGAACGGTGCGAATTCTCGAATCGTATCGAGTGACGTTTTGACAGTTGTAAAAATTGAAATCGCAACCAAACTTCCGTTGGATACATTCCCCCATCGCCATCAGTGGGGTGTTGGTGAAGAGTTTTATTGCACATGGTGTCCTATGCTCTCGCTTACAACTGAAACAAACTGCGGTTGCGTGAAAAATTCAACTTATTCATCGCAACAGGATTTCACATGTCCATTTCACTCGAGTGAATCCATCGTTAATATGGTTTTTAGAGGGCAGACATACTGTCCAATAACGCGGGTTATTGAACCACAGGCAATTGAAGCACGTAATGCCGAACATCTGGAGTTCGAGGTTGATGTCGGGAGGCCAGGAGGGGTGGGATTCCAAATGGACCTTCACATTCTTCCCGGTCATGTTTCTTTTACTGCGCTTGATTTTGTTGAGGTTCCCTCTAATGACAGTACCATTGAAGGGTATTTTACAAATCGTGTTTTTTCAGGTATGTGGTATCATACGGTTGAGAGAGGCGCTGGAGAAAGACATCGTATCCAAAGTGAAAATTTTTGGTTTACGGACCTGGCGACTATGGGGGACGAACTTATACTGCCTTGTTCGAATGGACGTCTTGTTTGGAATATTCCGATTGAGTGGATGAGTCATGAAGATGAGGGTGTTAACACTCATCGAATTGGTACCATTCCTCAGACTTTTACGATGGATTCTGATGGAACCTTGCGAGTTTCCAAATATCAATTCTGGATTGAGCGATTACTTAATGGTACACTTCGAATGTCGGAGGGAATGAGATGAGAAAGGTTTATACTTGGGGAATCGTTTGTCTGTTGACGGTTAGTGCGTGCATGAAAAGTCAAGAGCCGTCTGCAGAAGTGCGCCTTTGCCAAAATCAGGTCAACGAATTTAGGCAAGTTGTTGATGGGCGGGGACGCGACTTGAAAAAACGTGCCGAAAGAATATGTGAAGATATTGATAGTTTAACAAATCGGCTAGACCGTTTGAGATTGCTGAGGGAAATGGCGAATGTCATGGTGGCGCTCTCATTGAGAGGGTGTTCCGTGAACGAAAAAGAAAACATGGAATATTCTTGGTGCCGAATTCATGAATGTTTGGCTCTTAATCTTCTCCGAAATGGTGCTTCGGAAGCCGAGGTCGGTGATCTGCTTTTGGACGGTTTCAAGAAATACAAGGAAATGTGCTTTTCGTGTGGCGATGAAAACGACTATTCAGATGGAAATGGCATCGAGGCCCGTAGGCGAAGGGGGCTGGCAAAGGGCATGAAATCCGCCTGGATAAATGAAGCCTGTTATTTCGAGCAGCGGATGTTGACAAATATTTTTGGTGAAAAATCACCCGATGCCGTGCGCGTGTTCCGAGAGCGTTGGCATCAAGAGATTGGTGTGTTCGACGAATCCTTCGTACGTAAAATCAAGGGAAAGTAAAGACGAATGGGGGGGAAGGTATCAATGTGCGATACGAAGTTGATGTGTCGTCCGAACGGCCACGTCGGGAGTGTCTGTAAGATTTCGTGAATCGGGTTTACTGGGCGGAGTGGAATGAGTGGCCTCAAAAAACATGGTAAACTAGAAAGGACATTATGGCAATCAAGTTGAAACTGGAACTGAAGTGGACGAAAATCAAGTGCGTGGTCACGGTACCATGCGGTTTGAACCTGGAGGATCTCGTCGCCATCCTAACTGAAATTGACCGCGAGCAGGGCGGGTTGGGGCGTATCGCAGACACAAAGTGAAGAAGAGGTGGTAGCATGACGGCAACTTTCTCGTGAAAAGTCGGGTTAAAGGGGTAGAATTTGTGCCTTTGACAATTTCTACCCCATTAACTTGACGGCATTTGCTGAAATATGATATAATTCAACACGCATGAGCGTATATCAGCGAGAAAACTATCTTCGGGCGATTCGTGGTTTTTACCACGACCCCGAACTTATCAAGGTTATCACCGGCGTTAGGCGATGTGGCAAGTCCTGCTTGATGGAGTCCATTGCCCAAGAACTGCGTGAAAACGGGATTGACGAACATCATATCGTCTATCTCGATCTAGACATTCGCAAATACCGGAAGATCAAGACTGCCGACCAACTTGAGTCCTTGATTGATGAGATGACGCCGAACGACGGAAGTACCTATCTCTTCATTGACGAGGTTCAGAATGTCACTGATTTTGAGACGGTCATCAACGCCTTTCGGGAAGAGGGACGGCACTCGATTTTCATTACAGGATCTAACTCTTATCTGCTCAGCGGAGAACTCGTCACGAAGCTGACGGGGCGTTATGTTGAGTTCGAGATTTTTCCCCTGACATTTGACGAGTATCTCGGTATGAAACAGTTTCTCGGGAAGACGGTTTCTCCGAACCTTGTTGACGAATTCGATCAGTTCCTACGGCAGGGTGGCTTCCCGAAAGCTGTGCAGTACGATACGCCGGAGGACCGCCGAACTTATATTGCCAACGTTATCGCCGAAATCTTCCAAAAGGACATTAAACGGCGGATCAAGATCCGCAATATCGCGGCGTTCCAACGCGTCCAAACATACCTCATCAACAATTTCGGCGCAACGACCAGCCTGTCCAATCTGGTGGAGGAATTGGATCGGGCAGGCGTCCACATCAAACGCGAAACGCTCGACAGGTACGTCACCATCCTCAAGGAGGCCAAGATCCTGTGCGAATGCAACCGTTTTGATCTGAAGTCCCGCCGTTCGATTGGCGGAGGACAGAAATTCTATTTGTCGGACCTTGGATTCTATTTCGCCACGAATACGGATAACAGAATCAATTACGGACCGGTTCTGGAGAATGTCGTCTACGTCTACGCCCGAGCCCATGGCTGTTCCGTCAGCATTGGCAGAATCGGTGCGCTAGAATGTGACTTCATCTTCCGACATGGTGACGCCAACTACGCCTATGTCCAGGTGGCGATGACCATTATGGCCGACAAAGCCACTGAGAACCGGGAATATGCGCCGTTGGAGAGGATTTGCGACAATTATCCGAAATTCGTCCTCACCCGCAACGACTCCATTCAGAAGCGCAATGGCATCATCCACGAGAACCTGGCCGACTTCATGAAGCAAGGCCGTGCCTTCGGTGTAAGTTGAGTTGTTTTTTGAAACGTTCATGACCATGTTGTACAATATAATTAAAGAGATGATGAAATTGTTGTCTTTGTTGGTTGTTGTCGGAATGGTCGGCATGGTCGTCGTTGCGGGCGAGGCGCCGGCTTGGCGCATCACGTTGCAGAAGGGGAACGAACATGTGAGCGTGCGGAGCGAGCCCCAGACGATTCGGCGCGAGGCGACGGGTCCGCAGACGGAACGTTTCATCTGCGAGACGCTGAAGGATGCGGTACGTACCTATCCTGTGACCATCGAGTTCGACGTCGTCACGACGGCGGATTCCAGTTCGGTGAAGGGGCGCGTGGTCAACAGGAGCGACTGGCGGGTGACGGGATTCGAGGGCCCCCGCTTTGACGGCATCCCCGTTGAGCCGGCGAGGATGGGGCTTTACGTGCCGGACGGTTTCGGGCGGCGCGTGTCGAATTTCCCCAAGGCGGGAGAGAAGAAGCCGGCTCGGTTGTGGGGGCGTGACCCCGATGGTCTTTATTCCTTTTTCACGGGGTATTATCCGGGAAGAGGATTTGTGATGCCGTGGATCGCGCTCGATGACGGGAAGACGGGCGTCTATGTGGGCGTGCATGATGCCGCCGCGCGGAACAAGCGTTTCCGCTTCCGCTACGATCCCGTGAGGGACTAGAGATAGTGCCGAGGTGTGAATGCGATGAAGGTCCTGTTCGAGAAATGCCGTCTTGACCATCGGGCGGATGATGCCCGACAGGCAGGCCTTTACCCGTATTTTCATTGCCTCGAGTCGCGGCCGGATGTCGAGGTCGTGATGGACGGCCGTCGGCGCATCATGCTGGGATCGAACAATTATCTCGGCCTTACGACGTGCCCTGAAGTCGTTGAAGCCGGAATCAAGGCGTTGGAGAAATACGGCACCGGGTGTTCGGGATCGCGTTTCCTGAATGGCACGCTGGATCTTCATCTGGAGCTCGAGTCCGAACTCGCGGATTTCCTCGGCAAGGAGGAGGCGTTGACGTTCGGAACGGGCTTCCAGACGAATCTCGGCGTCATCAGTGCGCTCGTTGGACGCCACGACTACCTGATTTGCGACAAGGAATCGCATGCGAGCGTCTATTGCGCCGCGCAGATGTGTCTCGGCAAGCTCCTCCGTTTCCGCCACAACGACATGGCGCATTTGGAATCTCACCTTAAATCGGTGCCACGTGGTCAGGGTGCGCTCGTCGTTGTGGACGGTGTCTTTTCACTCGGCGGTGACCTTGCCAATCTGCCTGAAATCTGCCGTCTCGCTCACGCTTACGGTGCGGCGGTGATGGTTGACGATGCGCATGGACTTGGCGTGATCGGTCCGGGTGGACGCGGCACGGCCCATCACTTCGGGTTGGCGTCAGAGGTCGACATCCTCATGGGGACGTTCTCCAAGTCGCTCGCCTCGCTTGGCGGTTACGCCGCCGCCAGCCGCACGGTCATCGACTTCTTGCGCCACGCCTCTTCCCCGTTCATCTTCTCGGCGGCGATTCCGCCCGCGAGCGCGGCCGTTGCGCTCGCCGCGTTGCGGCATTTACGCCGGCATCCGGAATTGCCAACTCGTTTGCGTGAAGTCTCGGATTACGCGCGGAAGGCTTTCCTGCAGCGCGGAATCCCGCTTAAGCCAGGTGCCGAGACGAATCTTGCGCCGATTCTGCCGATTGCGATCGGCGGCACGCAGGAGACGCTCGTTGCGGCGAAGCGTGCTTATGAGGCGGGCGTCTTTACGAATCCCTTCATCCCGCCAGGCGTACCGGAAGGCGGGGGATTGCTGCGGACAAGCGTCACGGTCACCCACACGCCGGCACTCATCGACGAGGCCGCCGGCATTCTCGCGGAGGCGCTCAAATGCTGAAGTTCGTCTACTCCTATCTCCGCTCGATGCGGCTCTATTACGGGTTCGTCACGGGAACGACGACGCTCGTGGGATGCCTTGCGAGCGGGCAGACGCTGACGGAAGGACGGACGTGGCTGCTCTTTGCGATGGGTTTTCTCGCGTGGGGTTTCAACCAGATTTTCAGCGACTGGTGCGACCGCAAGGAGGATGCGATCAACGCACCGCACCGTCCGATGGTCACGGGTGCGCTCAAGCCCGCGCCGGCTTTTGCCGTTTCCGCGCTCGGACTCGTCGCCATTGCCGTCGTCGGTTTTCTCCTTTCACCGTGGACGTTGCTCTTTCTGGGAATCGGTGGCGCATTGAACATCGCCTATTCGCTGTTGAAGCGTGTGCCAGTGCTCAACTGTCTTGTCTATGCCTGCGCCATCTCCTGCTGTGCGGCTTTCGGCTGGGTTGGCGCGACCGGGAACATTCCATCGGGGATGCTTTACAAGCAGCTGGCGCTGTGGGTGGTTCCTGTCCATTTTCTCATGTGCCATAACAGCTATTACAAGGACGTCGAGGGCGATCGGGCGGCCGGTGTGCGAACGCTTCAGACGATTTGTCCGACGGTGGCGGCGGCCTTGTCGGTTGTTCTGATGATCATCCCCCTTGTCGCTTTGAAACTTGTCGCCCGCTGGCAGGGATGGTCTGGGATGCCATGGTTGGCGCTCAGTCTGATTGTCGGGTTGCTGTCTGGGTTGTTTCTGCTCGCGCTGAAAACGGGACGCTACCACCGGGCGACGAACTTCAACTGCCAGTTGTGCGTGGCGTTGCTCCATCTCCATTACTTCCCGCAGAGCTGGCCCGTGTGCCTTGTCTCGCTTGTTGCCATCAACCTCCTCTTCTTGTGGTATCGCGATGAAAAAGAGTAGAAACATCACGGGCCTTGGAAAGCTCCTCTTCTATGCGCGCATGTCGCTCGCGTGCGCGTGGCGTTACAAGTCGCCGTCGGCGCTCCTGAAGGCGTCGCGGTTTACGAGCATCTTCTTTCGCCACAAGCTCGTGAAGATGGCGAGCGGGGAGTATAAGCTCGACTTCTACATGCCGCGGTATCCGAGCGAGGCGTTTTTCACGGCGATGGAGGACAAGGTCGTCCGCCATCCGCCGCGTCCCGTGAGCGTCGTCCTTTCGATCTCGAAGGTGTGCGCGTACAAGTGTCCGCACTGCTATCAGCGCAAGGACGATCCAAACGAACTGCCGCTTGCGACGCTGGTCGAGAACGTCCGCAAGATGCGCGATTTCGGCATCGTCGCCTGGGCGGTCGAGGGCGGCGAACCGATGCTGCGGTTCGAGCGGCTGGAGGCGGTTCTCAAGGAGATTCGCGGGCTTGAAGTTTGGGTCAATTCGACGGGACATGCGGCGACGCCGGAGAAGATCCGCCGACTGCGCGAACTCGAAGTGACGGGTGTCATGTCGTCCATCCACTCCGTGAACGCCACCGAGCACGACGCCTTCACGGGCGTTGCCGGCTCGTGGCAGCGGGCGCTCGACTTCTTGCACGATTGTCAGGAGGAGGGAATGCTCGTCGGGTTCAATACGGTTCTCTCCGATCGGCAAGTCGTGGAAGGTGGCATCGACCGCATTATGGACCTTGCGGCAGAACGCGGATGCGATTACATCCAGCTCATTCATCCAAAGGCCTGCGGGGCCTGGATGGGGAAGATGTTCGACGCGTCTCTCCATCGCGAGGCGGTGGAGATTGCGAAGGCGGCACAGGTCCGCTATAACTCATCCGGTTCGCGCCATGCGCCTGTCCTGACCGCGCAAGTCTACGAGGAATCGCCCGAGATGCTCGGTTGCTGTTGTGGCGGCATCGACCGCTTCTATGTGGGGGCGAGCGGTGAAGTTCAACCCTGCGAATTCGTGAACGTCTCTTTCGGCAATCTGCGCGAGGTTCCCTTTGAAACGGCCTATGCCCGCATGCGGAAGGTCTTCGCGATTCCGTGCGAGGAATGGACGTGTCAGACGCATGCGGCGGAAATCGCCGCCGTGGCGGGCGATCGGCTGCCGCTCGCCTGGGAGGAGACAGAGCGGCTTGTCCAAAACTGGAAGCCGGGTACGCCGACGAAGGTCTACGAGGCCGTGGGGATCTACAGACGATGAAGCGGTTCCTGGTTCTCGTCAATCCCTCGTCGCACGGCGGGCGTTCGGGCCGTCGATGGCGGCAGTTGGCCGGGCTTCTGCCGGAGGGCGAGTTCGTGCTGTTGACGTCCATTGAGGAAGCCGAGGAACGGGCTCGTGCGGCACAGGGCTACGAGACGGTCGTGGCGTGTGGCGGCGATGGCACCGTGCGGGCGGTGGCGGCGGGGGTACTTGAGAACGCGGACGAAAATCTGAAGTTCGGGGTTCTCTACACGGGAACGAGTCCGGATTTCTGCACCGCGCAGGACATTCCGATCGAGCCAGAGGCGGCAATACGGCTCTTGCGGTCCGGCGCGTTCCGGGAGATGCCGGTGCTGACGGCCAACGGACAGCCTTTCTTCTGTTCGCTGAATCTCGGCATCGGTGCTGCAGTGGCCGAAGCGGCCAATCGCCTGCGGCCCCGTCTGGGCGACCGACTGGGGACATTCGTCGCCTTGGTGGGAGCGCTCTTGCGGGCAAGAAGCTACAGCGTCGAACTGGGTGATCTTCAAGTCGAGGCCTGTGTCCATTTTCTGATTACACGCATTCCTTTTATTGCGGGAGGATTGCGCCTGGCGCTGCCGGAGCTGAAAGAGAACGAGTACGCGGCATGGTTCGTCCGCAGACCCTCGCTCTGGGGATGGCTGGGGCTTTTGTGCCGATTGTACAGCGGGAAACCCTGTGGCGAGTTTCATATCATCCGCGACGCGGCGCGTCTTCGCTCGGACGAGTCGTTGCCGGTGGAGTTCGATGGCGATCCGCAGGGTTGTCTGCCGGTCGAAGTTCGCTTTGCAAGTCGACGATTGAAATTGGTGTGCCCATGAATGAAGAATCATTTATCCGTTCGCTTCAGCGCATCCATGGAATGCGTCCGTACGAGTCGGACGCCGATTGCGTCCCTTCAGGAGAAGGGGAGCTTCTCGTCTCTTCGGATTCCTTCTCGTTGCAGGAGGATTTCCTCGCCGGACTTGCCCTGCGGGATATGGGGCGACTGATGGCTTATGGAGCTTGTACCGATCTTCTTGCCTGCGGCGCGTCTCCAAAGGCGATGACACAGGTCTGGACCTGCTCGGCGACGGAACCGATGTCCTTTTACGAACAGGTGGCAACGGGTATTCAAGATGTGCTGGTCCATTACGACATGCGCCTGCTCGGTGGCGATGTCGCGATGGCGGCGGAATGGAGCTGGAGCGCAACGGTCATGGGCCGCGTTTGCCGTCCGGTGCGCCGCGTTGCTTCTGCGCGCGTCGATTTCGATCTTTACGTCTCGGACCCATTAGGCGCCGCAAACGCGGCAGTGGCGCTTGCGCGGCCCTTGCCGATGCCCGTCTGGTGCGATCCGGTTCCGGCGGAGGCGTTGTTCGCGACCGATACGAGCGGCGGTTTTCTCGATGCGATGGAGAATTTCCGGCGTGTGAATCCCGGCCTCTGGATGGAGGTGGACTGTGACCGCGCGATCGCGCGGGAAGTCGTGGACGCTTTGCCGTCCGGTGTCGAACCGGGGTGGACGCTTGTTGGCGGCGTGGGCGAATACGCCCTCGTCTTTGCCGTGCCGGCTGGAACGCCCGTGCCGAACGGCATTTGGGTCGGCCATGGTGGATTCCGCGCGGAGACGGTTGATACGGAGATCCGTTTGAACGCGCATGGATGCACGGGACGGATCAAGGCGTCTCCGCCCGATTGGCGTTCGGTCGCGCCGAAGGACCGCCTGGGCGTCGTCGCGAAGTATTGGCAAGGTCTGTTTGAGGGGTGACGGAACATGGAGACGATTCTGCTGACAGGTGCCGGTGGTTATGTCGGGTCGAATGCGGCGGAGTATTTCGTGCGCAAGGGCTATCGCGTCGTCGGAACGGTCCGTAACAAGGTCGCGGACCGGTTGCGGACATCCGGGGCTGAGATCCGATCGGCGGATTTGACGGATGCCCGGGCGATGGAGGCGTTGTTTGACGGTCCTCTCGACTATGTCGTGCATGTTGCCGCGAGGGCGAGCGACGTCGGCCGCGATGCGTGGTTTCGCGCCGCGAATTACGATGCCGTCCGTAAGCTCGCCGGTTTGGCGATGGCGCGGGGCGTGCGTCGCTTTGTCTATCTCTCGACGTCCGATGTCTACGGCTTGCACGATTTCAACGGCGAGGATGAGACGGAGCTTTCTTTCGACGAGAAGGCAAAGAACCCCTATCCGAAGTATAAGATCCTGTCGGAGAAATGGCTCGCGGAGAATCTGCCGTCCGAGCGATTCTCCTGTGTGCGTCCGTGTGTCATCTACGGCCGCGGTGATACGTCGATCACGCCGCGCACGGTTGCCTATTTGAGGGACTCGCCGTTTGTCTTCCATTTCGGACGTTGGAAGGGGCAAAACCGCTGGCCGCTCGCGCATGTCGTGAATGTCTGTCAGGCGTTGCATGCCGCGATGCTGCTTCCGGAGGCGGGCGGGCAGGGCGTGACGGTTCTTGATTCCCGGCGCGTGACCTTGAGCGACTACTATCACGAACTCGCCTCGGAGTTCCTGCCGGGGAAACGTCTGAAGGAACTGTCGCTCCCGATGGCTGTCATCCGTCCGGTCGCGGCACTCTCTTCGGCGCTCTCGCGTCGCGAGCCGCTCTTTGATCCAACGGTTTATGCGCTTGATACGATTTCGCACAATCTCGATTTCAGCAACCGGCGCATGCTGGAATGGTTCTCCCAAATGGGCATGAAAGAGCATTTGCACGATACGTATCGATAAGTTTAAAAAACAAAAGGTGTAACTAAAAATGAAATGTTCTATCGCAATCTGTCTTATGGGTTTGCTGGGGGCGCTCGCGGCTTCCGGAGGAAACGGCACCACTATTGCGCGCGTTAAGGGGTTGATCGATCTTCGCGGCGCCACGCAGACGCTGAATGGGACGTCTGGGAAATGGCTGCCCGCCGGCGAGAAGATCGTCGTCACCAACGGGACGCTGAAAATCGAAACCGTGAGATATTCCGAATTCGGCGGTGAGCTCATTGCGCTCAAGGATGGTACGATCGGCTTCGGCGCGTCTCTTAATCTCCAAATGACGAAAGGCGCACCTCGCATTCTGGCCGATGGTGGCACGGTCGACTACACGGGAAAGAATTCCTATGTCGGCGTGAGCCTCGACGACTATCACGCGACGGGCATCGTCGAGGTCGTGAACGGTGGCCGCTTCAATGCGCGGCAGTCTTCCGACTTCGTCTTCGGACAAGGACGCGGGAATGTCGGAAAACTCCTCATTGCCTCGGGCGGCACGGCCGACTTCGGTGCGACCCCGGTGACGTTGGGCAACAGCGACGGCGCGCGTGGCGTTCTGCACGTCCAGGGCGGTACGCTTCGTCTGGGGGCTCTCTCAACCCCGTCTGCCGGTGCCCTCGTCGACGCCACCTTCGATGGGGCGACGCTGGTTGCGGCGGCCGCGAGCGATTCCTTTGTCGGCGCGAAATCCGCGCAGGGTTCCTATAGGATTCTCGCCGGCGGCCTCACGCTCGACAATGCCGGTTCCAACATCGGCATTGCCGCGTCGTTTGGCGGCACGGGCGGTCTGACGCTTGCGGGCGCGGGGCGGACGACGTTCACGGCGGCGCAGATGTTTACCGGCGGTCTGACCGTCTGCGAGGGGACGACGCTAGGACTAAAGCAGGCCGCGAACGCGTTCGCGGGCCGTGTCGTTTTCGCGGCGGGCGCGAGGCTCAACCTTGAGTTTACGGCAAAGGGCCTGGCGACTTTGAAGGCCAGATCCATCGACTTCTCGGCGCTGACCGCCGAAAAGCCGCTTGTCCTCACGCTGGACCTGTCAGCACCGCTGGAGCCGGGCGTTTCCTACCGCGTCTTCGCGATGCAGGAAGGAACGATGACCCCGGAAGACACGGCGAAGATCGTGCTGCCGCCCGGCCTCGTGGGAACCCTCGAGAACGGCAGCCTCTTCCTTCATGTCGACCCGACGACAACGTTGTGGAGGGGTTCGGCGGGAAACGGCATCTACGACGCGAGCGTCGGGGATTTTCCGCGCCAGGCGGGGGAGACGGGAGACTCGGCGCGCATCATGCGGGCGGTCGCGGTGGCCGGCAAGGGCGGCGTCGTGTGGTTCCCGCGCGGCGACTACGCGATTGACCAGATGCTGGTCGTCTCGAACAAGACCTCGCTTTTGCTGCACAAGTCCGCGAATCTCAAGGCCGTGCGCGAGATGCCGTATGTGATGCGGTATTTCGGTTCGGAGTATGCGGAAATCTTCTATGCGGACCACAACCTCTTCATCAAGGGCGGACAGATCGACGGCAACGGCCTGGCAAGCGGTCTGAACGTGCTGGGGTTGAGGCACTTCACGATGGGGGATATGACCATTCGCAACGGCAAGCGGGTGGGCTTGCAGTTCGGCGATCCTTCGCTGCCGCGTTTCACGGCGGACGCCCATGAGGTCATCTGCAACAACATCTATCTGATCTGCGACATGCCGGGCTTGGCGGGGAACATCGGTTTCCTCACCCACATCGGCGACTCGGAGTTCACCGACATCCACGTCATCGACTACACGATCGGCATCCGCGACTGCAAGTGGTCCAACCACTATACGCGTTGCCATGTCTGGGGAGGTCCCATCATGAAGAAGGGGACGAACGTCTCCGAGATGCTGGAGAACTCGATCGCGTTTGACCTTCAGGGCAACGACTGCCTTCTGGATGGTTGCTATGCCGACACGGCGATGATCGGCTATAACGTCTGCAATCACGTGCGCATCTTCAACTGCGCCTACTTCAGCAACCCGACCTACAAGCTGGACAACATGACGGTCTTCAATCACCAGAAGGGCTCGTTGATCGTCACCGGCGGCCGTTTCGCGAAGACTGCGCCGCACGTGACGCTTTACAAGCGCGGACCGGGTGCCAAGAAACTCTTCTGGAATGACAACGTCCTGCTCAATTTCAGCGAAAAGGAGTGCGAAGATCTCAATCGCGAACTGAAGAAGTCGATCCAGTCGGAGTCCGCCAGCACGAACGAAACGAAATTGGCGGCAACCGATTCCCGTTCTGCGACGAGTAGGAAGGTGGTGCTATGAGGTTTCCGAAGTTCATTCTGAAGTCACTCCTTTGGGCTGGCGCAATCCTAG
>JAKSOY010000126.1 GCA_024405255.1 Kiritimatiellia bacterium | reverse complement strand
CAATGACAATGCGATCATCCGGATAATCACCTTGCCGCCCGCGCAACGGCGATATACGCTTGACCAAAGACGCTTCCATCCGGTCTTGCAGACAAGCTCTCAAATTATTGCCGATCCATGTCAATGCCGCGTAAATGTCTGGCCTTACCCCTTCCGAGTCCTCTCGGATCCTGGCCGACGAGATGAACTCCCGCAGCCATCTCGGCAACTTTGAAAGGTCGTTTTGACGAAGACCGTAAAGCCTGTTAAAAATCTTGTACTGCTCGTCCCTGTCAAACACTTTCTTCGCCAACACGTACAAAAGGGCAAACTCCAAGCCGCCCAATGAACAGTCACTGTCGCCAATCCGACACAATCCTCGTGAGACATCCAGCCGAACAATCGGCAACAGCTCTGCAGGAGGCGCTTTCCTTTGCACTGCATTCACCAAGCTCCCGTAGGATGGTGGAAGCTCTTTGAACTTCTCCTGAAACCACCCTCGTATCCGAACGTAAGGAACATCAAACAACTCAATCTTGACTTTACTGGATGTTATCCGTTCAGAATCAGAACCAGCTTTAGAATAAGCCGCCCCTCTTATAGGATAGAAAAATTCTGTCGCATCACCGCGCTTCAACCCCTTGTCCGTCCGTTTCATCCCAATCATTTCGGGCGATGTCAGAACATGATTCACCCGATCCTCTTCACGCCCTAAAAGGCTCATGCACGACAACAGCAAAGCACCCATCGACTTGCGACCTCCGGCAATGGAAGCGAAGACAATAGTCTCTGGATTCTCTGTCTTCGAACGAACAACATCCAGCATCAAATCGGCCGCTCGCATATTGTCGCCTTTTGTCCGCAAGTCTGAAGCCCATCCCCCTGACTCATCAGGAATAACCTTGATCATCGCCTTGCCGAAGTTCAATCGGCCTTGAACCGGGTGCCCTTCCATCTTCAAAGATTTTACCAGCGACTTCCAGACGGAAGGCTCACCCTCCAGCAATTTCTTCGTGAGATTGTCACGCCCTGTTTCAGTCGTTATAACAAGGACTTCATCTGGGATGACTGGACGTTTTTCATGAGCTAAAGCCCAGACTGTCTCAGTCAGTACGGCAGGTGAAGTCCCAACAACTGCAATCAGCACCACTTTTCGATTCGATTTATCCATGTTCTTCTCCTTGTCTTCTATGTGATTCCTTTTATTCCTACAACTCCGTCCGAATGCCGTTTTTGCGCAACCAGGCAATGGAACGTTCGTAATTCGGAACTATTTCAGCGACTCGGGACCAGAAATCTCGCGAATGGCTATGGCACTCAAGATGTACGAGTTCGTGCACGATCAGGTAGTCGAGGACACGCGGCGGGACTTGGACGCAACGCCAGTTGTAGGTGATGGTGCCGTTGGGGGTACAGGATCCCCAGCGCGTGGCCATTTCGCGCACCTGCAACTTCTTCGGCAGAGGCAACTGGGCTGGGGCGAAATGCGTGAGACGTCGAGCAATGCGAGCTTTCGCCTGACGACGGAAGAAATCCTTGAGCGCAGCTCGCGGATCCTTTACGCCTCGACTCACCAGCAAACTACCGCGTCGAACGGCGACCGGATCCTTTTGCGAATCAGCTACTTCAACCCGATAACGCTTTCCTCCATACAACACCGTCCAGTCGGAAGCGCCGGCAGGACTTGCCGCCGCATGCGCCTCACGCCATTTCGTCAGAAGAGAAAAGATGGAATAGGCACGGCGCTCCAGGACCTCGAGGATCTTTCTCTCAGGCAACCCTCGCGGAACCTGAACGGCGAGAGAACCATCCCGTTCGACGACGATGTGCATCGTCTTCGTGCGTCCGCTTTCATGAACGGCAACTTCTCGTTCACGCCAAGTCATCCAGCTTCCTCAAAAGACTGCCGTAATTGCTCTTGCAAAGCGTCATGATTCGCCGGGTCGCCGCATCACTGTCCGCAAGAACACCTCGCAGTCCCAACCTTAGCCGCATGGCAATCTGATCGTGAAGCTTCTGTACTTCGAGCGGTTTCACCCAAAAGTTGGCTACCACGATGGACGTCCTGACCGCCGAACAAACATTCTTCGTCTCTCGCACGATCTTCTCGTCTTCGTCCTTCGTCACATCCCGACCGACTTCCGCCTTCAGGCAATCGTAGAACGTCGCCTGAATCGGTTTGAAGCGGTCATCATGCGGACGCCCGCGATCCATCTCGCCCTTAAGCTGCTCAAACTCCTTGACCATCTGCTCCCAGTTGCCGCCATAGCGCGTGATGATGGCCTCCAGACGATCCTTGAACCGCTCGTAGAATCCCGGATCCCGATCAAGATTCTCCTTGATCTGCCAGCGGATCGCATGCTCCATGGCCGAGGCCTGGCTCTTCTTGCCCGCATACTTCTGAGCAATCACAGGGAAATCATCCGACAGGAGCCCGACCGCCGGAATATGCTCGGTGATCGACTGGTTCTTGACGTACTTGTCAATCAGGATGCGCACCTTACGGCTCGCGAACTTAAGATCCATCGTCGGATCCTTGTAGAACTGCCCAATCGAATAAACGAGGAACCCAAGCCGCTTTGCCGGAACCCAATGCTCCTTCTGGACCGACGGCTGATGGAAGAGCAAATCCAGCCGATCCAAATAGTCCTTAACGAGCCCGTCCAGCTGCGCCCGCTTTTCAATGTCCTCAACCAGCGCAATAACCCGTTCGACCCACGCCTTGTCCGCCGCGCCATTCGACAGCGTCTGCCGCATGTAGCCCTCGGCTTCGGCAATGCCATTCTCTTCAAAGAAGGCAAGTATCTTCGCGTATCGCGCCTCAAGCTCCGGCAACTCCCGTTCGACGGACTTGAAATACTCGCCAAATTCGCGCAAGTCCTCTTTCGCCGCCTCTCTGTCAGCGTCTGAATAGATGCCCAGCGCTTCCGTCAGATTCTTCGTGACGCCGAAGTAGTCCACAAGGATACCGTGTCCCTTGTCCTTCTTCATGCGATTGACGCGAGCAATGGCCTGCATGAGACCATGCTCCTTGAGCGAACGGTCAAGATACATTGCCTGCGCAATCGGCGCGTCAAAGCCCGTCAGCAACTTGTCGCAGACACAGAGGATGCCGATGCCCGTCTCCGGCTTCTCGGGATTGAAGGACTTCCTATAGGCGTCGATGACGCTCTTGCCCTGCCCTTGCTTGCGAGCACTCGTGATGTACGAGGGCTCGTTATTCCCCATCGTCGAGACAACAGCCCGCGCCTTCAGCATCTTGAGCCGCGCCAACACCACTTCGTCGCGCTCGCCTTCCGGCTTCGACTCCTCATCATGAATGAACTCGGGGATGAGCTTCTCGATCGCCACCTTGAATCGAACCGCCGCAGGAATGGATGCCGCGACAACCATCGCCTTGAAGCCGTTCGGCAGCACTTCGGAGACATAGTGAATCATGAGGTCCTTCGCGACCTCGTTCACGCGGTCTTCGCTTTCAAGATAGGCGATCATGTCTCCGTACCGCCGCATGATCTCCTGACGCTCGGCCTCGGTCCGATTGCTGAACGCGAGCTCGTACTCCTGGTCAAACGCCTCACGGTCCGTAATGCGGTCGGACGTCTGCTTGCCGATGTACATGACGTCCACCGTTGCATGATCCCGTACCGCATCGTTCATCTTATACGTGTCGATGAACTCGTTCGGCGCACAGTAGAACCGCTCCGCCGTCTTGACCTTGTGCCGGGGCGTCAGAAGCGGCGTCCCCGTGAAGCCGACGCGCGTGGCGTTCGGGAACGCAATGAAAAGGTTCTTCGCCATGTCCCCGCCCTGCGAACGATGCGCCTCGTCCACCAGCAAGAGCACCTTATCGCGGCTGTTGATCGTTTCAAACGATTTAACCTTCGGCGGGATGCGAAGCCGGTCCCAGAGTTCCTTCTCCTCCTTTTCCGTCACGCCGAACTTGTGGATCATCACGAGATTCAGGTTCGCTGTGTCGTCCGCAAGCTTGTCGAGTTCGTCCTGATGCTCAATGAGAGTAACGCCCTCGCCCGTCAACAACGCCGTGCCGCCCATCTGGTCCTCAAGGTCGTTGCGGTCGACGACCATCACGACCTTCCAGTCTCGAAGATCCGGCTCGGTGCGCATCTTGCGGACGAGGAACACCATCGTAAGCGACTTGCCGCTGCCCTGCGTGTGCCAGACAACGCCGCTTCGCGCCCGGAAGTCCTCGCCCGTCTTCATCCGTTCGATCATCTTGCCGACGGCCCGGTACTGCTGATAACGGCAGACAACCTTGTACTCGAAGCCGTCATCGTTCATGAATAGTGTGAAGTTTCGAAAGATGTCGAGCAGAATCTCGTGGTTGAACATGCCGCCGATCAGCACCGTCTGCTTGACACCGCCCTCGGCGGTATCCGGCGTCTTGAACTTCTCGGGGAAAATGTCCTGCCAGTTGTAATAGTAGTCGAACTCGCCGGAGATCGTCCCGAACCGCGCCTCCTTGCCGTGGGTGATGACGTTGAAGAGATTGGCGTGGAAGAACTCTTCCTTGCCTTCGTCCTCGGCATACGAATCGTCCGGATCCTTGCGCTGATTGGAATAGCGGCGGATCTGATCCCAGGCGTCGCTCAACGGCTCGGCGACGTCTTCGTCCTTGCATTCGACGACGATCCAGGGAAGTCCGTTCACGAGACAGACGATGTCCGGCACAATGTACCCCTTGGCCATGCCGGGCGTATCGAGCCGGAACTGGTTGACCGCCAAGAATCCGTTGTTTTCGGGATGGTTGAAATCCACGAGCCGCAGCGTCGGATTCATCTCTCCGGTCGCGGCATTCTGTTCGCCGACAAGCGCCAGTCCCTCCCGGATCTTGCCGAAGACGAACTTGTTCGCCTCAAGAAGCGTTCCTGTCTGCGTCGTCAGAATCGTAAACGCCTTCTCCAGTTGCGCCGGCGTCGCCCACGGATTGAGCTTGCCGACCCACTCGCGGAAATGGTCGAAGACGCCCGTCTCGCCGAAGCTCGTCCGCCTCGAAATCGTCGGATCGGTCGGATGCTCCGCCCCGCCACCATGATCGATGATCTCCCAACCCAAGGCATGGAGCTTCTCCAGGAACGGCTTCTCGACGTTGGCGTATTCGCTCATTTATGCAGTCGCTCCTCTCCTGATGCCCGATCAAAGGCAATGACATACGGCCAATCCCGAGGGGTCCGACACAACGCCTTCCTCACGGGATTGTTGCAAATGTACCTGAACTTTTCATTATAATGCGCATCATCTCTCAGGCGCGTGTCCCAGAAATCCTTCTGAAACGACAGCCCAAAATGTTCCGCCACATAATGTTTCCAATGCCGGATCACATGCGGTAGGGACGGCGTTCCACCGCCGTCCGACGCCGGTATGTGAACAATAAAATGCAAATGATCCGGCATCACCAAAAACAACGCCAATTTCCATTTCCCGCGAATGTGATATTGCCGAGCGCATTCCAGAATATCATTCGCAACAGGCATGAACATTCCCGGTAGGGTCGGCGTTCCACCGCCGACCGCGGTCCCCACCCCGGACGGCGATGGAACGCCGTCCCTACCATAATCGATGCGTTGCGCCGCACAAATCGTTATAAAATACCACGCACGAGAAACATCAATTGACAACGGTCCACGATGATCCAATCGTTTGCGCACCGGTAGGGTCGGCGTTCCACCGCCGACCGCCACGCCCGACGCACACGCCCCGGACGGCGATGGAACGCCGTCCCTACCGTCGCGCAATTCGGTCATTCCACCTCCTCGATTTCGGCATCGTTTGGTGGCGACAACAGCCGCTGCATCAGCCCCGCCTTGACCGAGCGATACTTGGCAACCACCCGCTCCTCCGTCGCAATCCGCTCGTCAATCGCCGACAGCCGCACCGCAATGCAGTCTTGTTCAGACTTCTCAGGCCATACTAAAGCAACCTCTTCTAACTTCTCCTTCGGCAAATGAGCAATACTTGTTTGTGTGACATAAGGCCGGAAACGGTCATTGTCCGCATACCACGCGAACACATTGGCCAAGAACACAACCGAACCCGTCTGGTCATCGCACAGTCGAACACGATGAATCGCCTTCTGGTAATAACATTCCGGCAATTCGTCATTCCAGATGGCGCATCGGCCAACTTCGCCGCCCTCGCAAACAAGCAAATCATCCTTCTGCAACCGAAACTTTCGCAAATCCTCTTCCGTCAGACGCACCTTTTCAACTGCAGACAAGTCAAAACGCCCCCATTGAACCGCCTTGTTCCCAAGATACGGCTTCTCCACACCAACATTTTTTGCCGCATCCAACATCTTCCCCAACTGGACTTCACACACATCTCCCAGTCTTTTCACGTCCCACTCCTTCGGAATCGGGCCAAGAGGCGAATTCTTGTAGAGCTTCGGTGCTTGCTGCGGCGACGAACGCAAACGACCGTCATCATCAATGCCGCGCGTAAAGAAATCGTTGAGCATCCCCGCCTTGATCTTGCGCAGCTTCTCCACTGCCGCACGACTGCGCGTAATCACCTCGTCACATGTCGACAGAATCCCCGCGATGCGTCGCTGCTCATCGGTTGAAGAGGGATAAGAAATCGCATAGTTCTCAATTGCCGACTTATCACCACGAGGCATCTTACTGCCTTTTGATGAACCCGTCATAAAATCAAAAAAGGAATCCTGCGACAAACGATGAAACAAAAACTCATCGTTGACCGCTTCAGTCGGATGGAATATCAACACATCTGGCGAGGCACCGCCCGATGAATCTGCATGCCAAATCTTCTTGAGATACGGACGAATGTTTCCCATCAACACGTCACCTGCAATATACCTCGGCACATTGCCAGCTCCTTGCGGCAATGTTCTGCATGCAGAAAGACCCTGTTTATCCGGCAACATGGAATCCGTACTGACATAACTCGCGGACGTCAGTTCACCTACAGTCACACGGCTATCAGAATAAGGTGCAACCTTCCCCAGCCGCCGCTTTACCCATTTCGCCCGCATCACGCACCGCCTTTCACGACGGAGGTAATTGCAAAGCACCGTGGGAACAGTAGGGCTGGCGTTCCATCGCCAGCCGCGGACGGCGGTGGAACGCCGTCCCTACCAGATTTGGCATCGCCGAGGTGGTATCTGCCCGTCTTATCACTTCCCCGGTGTTCCGACAATGCAATCTTACGGATCATTTCACGACCTCCCAATGGCCGCCCTTGTCAGGTCCGATGCGACGAACTCGCCCAGTTCGCTTCAACTCCGCAAGATTCCATTTGACGCCATTTCGAGACAAACCCGTTATGGACATCATCCGTTGAATCGTAATGTTTGGATCTTCACGAAGCAATTCGAGTATTTTCAGGCTAGTTTTCTGGCTAGTTTTCAGGCCAGTTTTCTGGCCAGCTCGCACGACGGACGCATCTATCCCGCCATTTATCGCGTCATTTAATCCGCCATGAGCCTGTAAATCGCCCTTTACCGAATCACCACCACCCCGTTTACCACTTAAAAACGCACGACTATCAACTTTTTCGTTCTGTTTGGCAGAAGATGGTGCATAAGGTGCATAGATGGTGCATAGACGGTTGAGACGATAAGCGGAATACTTCCCTTCTCCCTCCGCCACCACAACGCCAAGCTTCACCAATTTGTTCAAATCACGCGTGGCCGTATTACGCGCAACATGCGTAATCGACATGTAATCAGCCGCCGCCAACTGACGATTGACCTTGAGCCAATGAACTGCCGCTTTCTGCCGCTCAGTCAAGCCCAATTCACGCAACCGCACATCCGTCCACATGTCTTTCCATATCGTCACGACGAACGAATGTCCGTGCTGCTCCCAGGTCGGATCGGGCAATCCACTGGCGCGGCAAGCATCGATCATGCGCTTGATGCCCGTGCCAAGAGATTCGATAATGCCCGCGAAATCGAAAACCTTCAGGACAAGATCGTTCACGGGATAAGACGAATGCGTCTCGTAAAGCTGGGGAATCGTAATGCCCTCCGGCAACGCCCCGGGCGTCCAGATCTCCACGCGGTCGGCCAAGAGACGCACCTCGACAGACGCCGACAGACGCCAGTTGCGATGGACAAGCGCGTTGATGAGTGCCTCCTCGACAGCCTCACGCGGCAGCTCAAAGCGCACCGGCGCTTGCGGACCATCCGTACGCAATCCCCGCGATTGAGCGATGCGTGACATCACGAAGTCCACGCCCTGTTTCAGCAAGCCGAAGAGATTGCCCTCAAACTTGTCCGTGTCAAGGAACGGACGCCCGAATTCCGTCCCCTCGCACCAGGCGCACTTGAGTGTCGTGCGGTAGCTCCACTGCTGCGGATTCTTCGCAAAGCAAAGAGCGGCCGCCCAAGTGAAGGAAATCCCCTTCATGAGTCCGAGCCGTGTGAAGAGCTCGTCTGCCGTCGTTGAAAGCGGCAAGGCCGCCTTCTGCTTCCGCAGCGCCATCTCGGCCAAATACCACTTGACCGTTTCGGCGGAAATGTCGGATGCCTTCATCTCGCGGCAGATGGACTTGTCGAAGTCGCCAACGTCGATGAGTTCCTGCCGATCAAGGAACGACACAAAGCTCGCATACACCGCCGCCTTCAGATCCTCAAACGTGGCGAACACCGTGCGCGTGACGCCCCGATTCACCCGTGACACGAACGCCGATTCTTTCTTGTCTCGCTTATCGACGGCCTTCAAATAGACCCAGCGTTCGCAGTCAACCATACCAGCCGCGTCGTATTCCTGCTCGGTCGCCGAAACGCCGCGCTGGACACTCATCTTGCCGTAATACTGGCTGCCGACAAGACCGATGTAGATGTCGGACGCCTTCACCTCATCCAGAAAGACCTCTTGCGGCGGCTTGCCACGTGACGGCTCATCCTCGAAAAGAAACACGTTCTCGACAAAGCGCGAGACAAAAAGATCCGTCGTCAACCACACCTTGAGCTGACGACGCTCCTCGGCGAATTCGTCCTGTACGGACGAGACGAAAATGCGGAACGTCCTCATAACATCTCTCCATATCCGAGTTCGGACAAGAAGTCGTCGAGCTTCGTCCGTGCGGCATCACGCGCCGCCAGCATGTCCCCAAGCGGCACAGTGTACTTGTCGTAGAGGTTCTCCAAAGCGACAATCACCATCCGAAGCTTGGCCTCCAGGTAACCGCTGACCGTATTCTCAAGTGTCCGCCGCCAGCGGGCCAGAATCAGGTCTCGCGCCTCATCGGGCGAAATCTTCTCCCGGGCCTCTTCGACGAGCTCGTCCTTGCGCCGTTCGATCGCCCGGATCTCACTGGAACACTGGCTCTTTTCCTCCTCCAGCGCAACATGCCGCGCAATCTGTCCTTCCAGCGCGGCGATTTGCGCATCGAACCCTGGCAGACGAACCGAAAGTTCCGCACGTTCGCGCTTCAATTCCTCCGGCACGGGATCCTTCGCCTTCACATACGCACGTTCGCGTTTGTCGAGAGCGCGAAGCGATTTTTCAATTTCGCGCCGTTCGCCCTTGACTGCCTTGATTTCGGCCTTCACGCGCTTGATCTCAGATCTTGGCATGACCTCGAAATCCTCGGCATTCCAATCCTCCTCGCTCTCCAGCGCATCGACGGCATCGAACTTCGCCTGCAGTTCGGCCTTGCGCGCTTCAAGCTTCCGGAGATTGGCAAGGACTTCCGGGAATTGGCTCTCGAGAATCTCATCCTCGGGAATCAGTTCGGCATTCCAGGCCGAAGTCGCCACGGACTTGAAGTCTGCCTTCAGTTCCGAAAGGTACTGCGCGAACGATCCGCGCGTCTGGTACTCGTCAAGGACCGGATGCTCGCTCTTGCCGAATTCGGTGACGAACGCCGCCGTCATCCGCTCGTTCAGGTGAAACACGTCCTTCTTCTTGGCCAGCTGCTTCAGGTCGGGCTCGACCTTGGACCAGAAATCACCGACGTGCCGGACATAATTCCGCAACGTCGCCTCCACCCCGGACGACGCGCGAACAACGGGACCGATCTTGCCCGTGGTTCTGACATCCTTCGCAAAATGCCGCACGTTCCTCTTCTTTGCCGCGAAGACTTCCTTCGGGACGTCACCCCACGGAAGCGTCATCGGCAACAGCGACTCGATCTCCGCCTCGGGAACTCCGCCATGCAGATGCGCCGAGACATCCTGCGGCTCGGCGTCTGGCGCATTGTCCACGTAGCGGCGGATATTGCAGCAGAAGTCCTCGGCGGCAAGCACTTCGACCGGCACAAGTCGGCTGTACTTCGGCAGCTCGCTCTTGTGGACATAGACATACGAGATCTTCTCGACGTCCTCGGGACGCAGCATGTTTTGGTTCTTCCCCTCCGCGTATTCGCGGTCGGCGTTGATGAAGAACACGCCCTTGCGCGTCTTGGCCCCCTTCTTGTTGATGATCAGGATCGAGGCCGGGATCGGCGTCCCGTAGAAAAGCTCGGGCGGCAAGCCGATGACGCATTCGAGCAGGCATCCTTCCGCCCCGGCAATCAGCTCCTTGCGATACGCCGCCTCCTCGCCGCCGCGGAAGAGGACACCATGCGGCATGACGACAGCCATGCGCCCGTCTGGCTTCAACGTCGAGACCATGTGCTGGACGAACATGAAGTCCGCCTTTTTCTTCTTCGGCATGAAATGGAGGAATCGCTCGGGATATTTCATGCCTGCCGTCGAATAGTTCTGCGAGAACGGAGGATTGGCGACGACGATGTCAAAGAGCTTTAGCTTGCCGTCCACCGTCAGCTTCGGCGTCAGCAGCGTGTCGCCCTGCTCGATCCGTGCGTCCTTGATGCCGTGGAAGATCATGTTCATCTTGCACATCTTGTAGGTGTGGTCGATGAGCTCCTGTCCGTAAAGCGTCAGGTCGCGGGAACTGCCGTAACAGGACTCCACGTAATTGCGCATGTTGATGAGCAACCCGCCCGATCCAACGGTCGGATCGCAGATCTCGGCATTCTTCGCGGGACGGAGAACCCTGCCCATCAGCTCGACGACGGGAGCGGGCGTGTAGAACTCGCCCCCTTTCTTCCCCGCTGACTCGGCAAAATACTTGAGCAAGTATTCATACGCCGCACCCAGCAGATCGGGGAACTCGAAGTTGTCGTCCGTCAACGTCATGGCGTTGAAATCGTTCACGAGCTGGATCAGCTTTGCATCCGGGATCTTCTTCTCGCCCTTGGAGTTGACCTCGTTGAATTTCGTCGTCGAGAGGACTCCGCCCAAGACCTTCCCGTTACTCTCCTCCAACTCCTTCAATGCCCGCGTCAGTGCCTCACCGACGTCGCTCTTCACATTCAGGAGTCCGCGCCAGTTCAGCGTCTCTTCGGCTTCGTCCAGGGCCTTCTGCCACCGCTCGCGCTCAATCCCCTTGACCCGTCCATCCTCAAGCTTTCCCTTTGCCTCTGAACGCTGCTGCGAATAGTGAGAGTGGACAGACGGCGGAAGGACCTCGACCTTCCAGCGGGCTTTCAGCGGCACGAAAAACTCGTATGCATCCGCATTGCGCATCTCGATCTCAACCGCCAGATCCTCTTCGCTCAAGTCCGGAAATTCACGATGAAGCCGTGCCTTGTGCGCCGCCTGCTCACAGGCAAACGTATCATTGACACGCTTGAGAAAGATCATGGCGATGATATAGTCGCGGTACTCGGTCGCATCAAGTCCCGCCTCGCGCAAATCATCGCACCGCGCCTTCAGAAATCCCTCAAGCCTTGAAAGTGAAATCTTCTTCATTCAGCACCACCAACTCCAGCAAATCGCTTTGTTTCGTATTATATCAAAAGTGAGCCGTGTACGGCCGATCTATCACGCATAGCCCCTTACTCAAACCTTACGAATATCAGGATCCAGAAGTATCAAGCGCGAGGACCTCTCTCTTGAGTTCTCATTGAATTGCAATTGGGTTGTATTCTGTTGTTTTGTTCACCCCAAATGACCCCCAATTACCCCGAACCGCCCCTGATGACCACGAATGCCAGAAGGATTGCCGCATCACCTTGTTGAGCTCCTTTCACATCCCTTCACAATTGGCTCCGCTGTTTGTGTTGCATTTTGCCTTGTTTGTGTCAGGGGTGTGTAGATTTTACACACCCCGTATAATCGTATTGTTTGTGTAGGTTTTTGTGTTCTGAACCAATCTGATTCAGGGTGTTCAAAACCGTCTTTTCAAGTCAAAACGGCAAGCGGCAAAAGTGCGCCACACCATTGATTTTATTGACTGAAATGAGGATTTAGAAGTGGTCGGACGGACGAGATTTGAACTCGTGACCTTTTGCACCCCAAGCAAACGCGCTACCAGGCTGCGCTACCGTCCGAATTCCAAATTGGTAGCGGGGGCTGGATTTGAACCAACGACCTTCAGGTTATGAGCCTGACGAGCTACCAGGCTGCTCCACCCCGCAATCTGGGTTCTCTCGATTGGCGGGGCTGGCGGGAGTCGAACCCACAACCCTCAGATTCGTAGTCTGATGC
>JAKSOY010000125.1 GCA_024405255.1 Kiritimatiellia bacterium | reverse complement strand
ACCTTCACGTCGCCCATGCCGTGCGGCGCCGCGCGGTCCCACTGGTCGAAGATCACCGCGCGCACCGGCTTGAGTCCGCCCTTGTAGTAGGCGCCCACCGGCATGACCATGATCATGAACGTGTATTCCTTGGCCGGCGCGACGCCAATCTGCGGACCCGTGCCGATCAGGAGCGGACGCAGATACATCGAACCGCCCGTGCCGTACGGCGGGATGTATTCCTTGTTCTTCTTGACGACCTTCACACACGCATCCAGGAACATGTCCACCGGCACCGGCGGCATGCAGGTGCGTTCGGCCGTGCGATACATGCGCTTCGCGTTCTCCTCGGGACGGAAGATCGCAATCTTGCCACTCTTCTGGCGGAAGCACTTGATGCCTTCAAAGCACTCCTGCCCGTAGTGCAGGCAGCTCGCGCCGATGTGCATCGTGATGTAAGGATCCTTCACGAACTGGGGCTTCGACCACTTGCCGTTCTTCCACGTATAGCGGATGTGGCAGTTCACGTCCGAAAAGCCGAAGCCAAGCTTCGACCACTCGATTTCCTTTTTCACTTTCTTCTGAGCCATTTCATTATCTCCTTGGTTGAGATATTGTATAACTTTTTAGTTCCTCTTGCAATCAGAACTTATTTCTCACGCCAATCTCATTCCGATCACATGCTTGACATTCTACGATCTATTTTCTCTCTGCCGCCCAATCGGCGCAGCAGGCGGCGTTCGGCGTGTAGGCGTCGGCGCCGATCGACGAGCAATAGGCGTCCGTCACAGGCGCACCGCCCACCATGATCTTCACCTGATCGCGGATGCCGGCGGCTTCGGCCGCCTGCACCACCTCGCGCATCACGCCCATCGTCGTCGTGAGCAGCGCTGAACAGCAGATGATCTCGCACTTCTGCTCGATCGCCGTCTGCACGAACTTCTCCGGCGGCACGTCCGTGCCCAGGTCGATGACCTCGAGTCCCTTCGCCTCAAGCATCATCTTGCAGAGGTTCTTGCCCACGTCGTGAAGATCGCCCTTCACGGTACCGATCACGGCCTTTCCGGTCGCCTTGACGCCTTCCGCCGCGAGCTTCGGCTTGAGCACCGCCGCGCCGAAGTTCATCGCGCGCGCCGCCACCAGGACCTCCGGCACGAACGCCTCGCCGTTCTTGAATGCCTCGCCCACGACGTTCATGCCCGCCATAAGGCCTTCCTCGAGGATGCGCTGGGCGCTGATCCCCTCGTCCAGCGCCTGCTGCACCAGCGCCGTCACCTGTTTCGCCCGTCCCTCCTGGAGGGCTTCCGAAATCTGATTCAAGTCCATCGTCTTTACCTGTCCTTTCTTTCCGCAGTTAGCGCGGGTTTTCGTTTTTAGCCACCTCGAGAAACGCCATCACGTTCTCGGGCGGAATGTCGTTTGGCATCGCGTGCGTCGGCGCCAGGATGTAGCCGCCGTTCTTGCCGAGGATATCCATGATGCGATGCATCTCGGCCTTGACCTCGTCCGGCTTCATGAACGGCAGACAGCACTGCGTGGAGATGGCGCCAAAGAACGTGATCTTGTCGCCAAAGCGCTTCTTGAAATCGACGATGTCGTACACCTCCGGCTGGAACGTGTTGTAGATGTCGAGCCCGAGTTCGACGAGATCGGGGAACACTTCCGCGCAGTCGCCGCAAGAATGCTGGGCCACGAACTTGCCGTACTTCTTCACGTGGTTGTACATCTTCTGGAGGCACGGATAGATGAACTTCTTCCAGTTGGGGTAGCCCATGACGAGCCCCTTCTGCTGTCCCCAGTCGTCGCCGAAGAAGATGCAGTCGATCGGATACTGGCAGACGATGTCCACAACCTTGCAGTTGTACTCGACGATCTTGTCGAGCGCCTCGTGGACGAACTCCGGCTCGAGCAGGAAGTCCATCAGCGTCTCGGGAATCCCGTGCAGCGCCCACAGACGCTCATAGAGCGAGAAGCCGATGATGTACATCGTGAACTTGTCCTTCTGCGCGACAAGACGTTCGCACTTCTCGCGAATGAGCTTTTCGTCCGGCTCGGGGAAGGTGTACCCGTCGAAGTTCGCATTCGGCAGCGGGAATCCCGTGGCAATGCCGAAGTCGCCTTCCTGCACGCCCTTGTCCCACACGACGCCGAACATGTCCTTGAACTGTCCATTGCCGAGATCCGTGAAGGACTCGTTCCGCTCCTGCGCAAGGTACGAGTCGGAATGTTCGAAGAAGAGCGGGTCGCCCGTGACCTTGATCATCTCCGCAAGCTTCTCGCCCGTGAGGTCGAGGAAGTACGGAATTTTGTCCGACTCCTGGTGCGCCAATGTCCGTAGCACCACTTCTCTGTGTGTCATCGTTGTTCTCCTTTTCCTGTAATTTATACGTTTTAAGTGCGCGTTCGCGGCAACGGACCGCTTCGGTACCATTCGATCGACAATATGAATGCCATTGTCCCTTTCACCTATTTCACCGTAGGAAGATTATGGTACCGCCGACGTAGATGTAGGCGGTATGACCGCCGGTGCAAACCACGAAGCCTTTATCCGACTCGTTGCACGGGATATTCCCCGCCCGCCGGATGGTTCCATTGACCGTTGCGAAGGTGTAGGCGGAATTACCGTTCCAGTTTCGGCGATCCACGATCTGAACGTGTGCACCCGAGAGATCGAGATCGCCCGTGCACTCGATACGGTCGCCGCGGTCGAGCCGCAGCGTGCCCTTCACCACGAGATTGCCATCCACGTGCAGCGTACCCACGGCATCCGCGCCAGGCGAAAGCTCGCCTGTCACCGTGAGCGTGCCGTTGCTGACCACGCCCGCACCGGCGACACCGTCAAGCGCCACCTCGCTCCCCGCAAGGTCGACCGCCGCGTTTTCCGCCACCACCAGCGACGAGGCCGCCTTGGTTGCGTCCAGGAAGTAGAAGTCGGGAACCGTATTCGGACCCGCCGCCACGCTCGCCGCCAGTTCCGCAGGCGTCAGCGCCCGTCCCCACACGCGCACTTCGTCGATGTCGGAATCGCCGATCGCATTGTTGTGCGTCGTGGGACCTCCCAGATAGCAATGCGACTGCGTCACCTTTGCGAGCGTCCAGTTGTTGACCTGCTTCTGCCACATCGCCACCCGCTTACCGGTGGCGGCTTCCGTCTGGCAGACGATCACGCGCGTGCCGCCCAGCCCGTCGGGAATGAACTTGAACGCAAAATGGTACTGGGTACCGTGGACGGGTTTCACGAGATAGTCGGCCGACGTCGTGCCGTAATTCGCCACCGTCGTGCCGCCGCCATTGAGAATCACCGACATGTTGCCCGTCGCATTGCTGTCGCGCCAGACGATGGCGAAATGCGAACCGTTGTCCTTGCCGAAATCGAGCAGCATGTTCCAGGACGACGACGCATTGAGCGTGCTCCACACTTCGAGCGTCACCGGACGATCGCTCGGCAGCACGTCCGTACCCAAATTGACACCGCACGAATTCGCACCGCCCGAAGGAACGTGCAACTGATTGTTGATGAAAGTCGGATTGCCGACCTTGGTCGCGGACAACCCGCCGGCGGAATCAACGAAATCGCCGTTGAAGCTCCAGCGATGGAGCAATCCCCGCGGCTTGCCCGCAAGCGGCAGACTGACCGTGCCCGCGTCCACGCGCAGTTCGGTCGCATCCGGCACGCCGCCCGCGAGGACCATCGTGCCCTCGCCCTTCTTGGTGAGAACCATCGACTCGCCGGTTGGCGCGAAGTCCTGCGCGGCGAAGCCCACCGTGTACGCGGCGGAATCAAAGGCAATACCACCCGCGCCCACATCGATCATCGGCTCCGAACGCATGAAACAGTTCTGATTCTGCGTGGCCTTCAACGTGCCACCGTCGAAGGCAATCGTCCGTTCGCCCAGCGCCGCTTTCTTGTCCACGATACTGAAGTACCCCGTCTCAAGCCGCCCCCCATCCTTGACGATCACACGAGCGCGTCCTGTCGCACCATAAGCATAGGCCAATCCCACGGCGGTGGACGATACCACGCCTTCATCGCGTACGATCAGCGTCGCGTCGCCCGGACCGTCATGGCACAACGAAAGCCACGCACTCGAATTGTCCTGGCGGAAGGTTCCACCCGAGACCTCCAGCAGCCCCGTACCCGAACCATTACGCGCGATGCCCACCCAATTCTTGACGGTGACATCGCCGCCGGTCTGTCGGAAAACGCCAGTTCCCTTCTGACCGATCTGGATCGCTTTTGACAGTACGACCGAACCGCCGTTCAACTCCCAGGTCCCCGTCGAACCGGCGACATATCCCAAAGTGTTCTCGCCACTTCCCGCCTCCGACAACGACCCGTTGTCCTGAACGATGCGGCCTTGTCCCGCATAGCCGCAATGGACCAATCCCGTGGTCGTCACCGTAGCGTTGTTCGTCAGATAGAGCACGCCGCCGTTCTGAACCCACAGTGTACCGATTTCAGCCAAGAAGGACTGGACATCGACCACCCCGCCATTCACCGAAACGCTGTTGCGGGAATTGCCCGTCGAGGCGATCTCGCCCTTCACGACCAGCGTTCCGTTGCCCGTCTTCGTCAATGTGCGCGCGGCCCCCTGCGGCGCGACCTTGCCCGTCAGCACCGCCGTGCCGGCACGGGGCGTTTCAATCGTGGTGTTAACGCCGAAGTTGAGATCGGCGGACAGCGTCAACTTGGTGTCGGCCGCCGCATCCAGCGTCAAAGTGGCAGGTTTGGTGGGCGAGACGCCGGTTGTGATGGGAGCGGACGACGCAATCATGACATCGTCGGTCGTCGTCGCAAATCCCCAGCGTGTAGCACCGTCGAGCGCATAGACCTGTCCCGCCCCCGAACCGAAGCTGAGGGCGACATCTGCGAGCGGAGCCCAGATGCCGTTTCCCGCGAAACAAAGCGTCGAAGCGGCGGGAAGTCCTGTGCCGCGCGCCGCAGCGAGCGTACCTTCGACGATGCGGGTCTCACCACCCCAGGCGTTCTGTCCCGTCAACGTGAGCCAATTGGGGCCGAACTTGGAGAAGCCGCCCGCGCCAGTGAGAACAATGGGGTCGGACGACACAAGGTCGCCCCCTGTCGTGTCGATGCCGTAGCCCGCGTCCGCCGTGGCGGCCACGCGCGTGACGAGGGCCGCACGATCGGCAGCGGGCATCGCCGTACCGACGGCCACCGACGCCCCGGGAGCGATTTCCAGCTTGTCGGCACCATACGAATCAAGCGCATTCGCATGGGCCAGCACGACCATACCCTCCTGCACCTTGAGCTTGCCTTTGAACGTGTTCGCACCTTGGAGGGACAACGTGCCGCCACCGATCTTCGTCACATCGCCGGCCGTCGCATCAGGATGCGCCTCCAGCGGCTTCTGCGAAACCGCAACGGTGTTTTCGGGCACGGAAATGGTGACACCCCGATCCTTTACATAGACATGGTCGAGCGTGTTGCTGATGAAATTGCTCTGAAGCGCGACATCTCCGCGATAGACGACGGTGCCGCCGTCGAGCGTGAGGCGACCATCGTCGCCCGGACCGTTCGCCTGCTTCTCCGCATAGGCGAGGATCAACGTTCCGCCAGGTTGCAGCTCGAGTTCGGAAACGCCGTTGATGCCGAGGCGGTTCATCGTATTGGTGCCCGCATCGCGAATCACTGCATGGCCGACGCCGTGTTCGCCCACGATCAATCCGGCGCCGATCTGCGCCGTACCGGCGGAAACCTCGTAGCGTCCCGTGCGGCCATCACCATAACCAACGACCATCCATCCGGAGGCGGTAAGGACGCCACCCGTCTGCAGCAGCTCGCCCTCGCCATTCTGTCCGACATTGATGTTACCCGAGACAGACAGATTGCCGCCGGACAATTCGTACGTTCCCTTACCCCCTGCGGCGGAACCAAGGGCAAGCCACAGACTCCAGGAACTCTTGCCAATGGCGAGATCGCCACCGCTTTGCACCACCCTTCCGACCGCATTCGAAGCCGTGGCAAGATTGAAATTCGTGAGCTTGAATTGCCCCGAAGAGATGTCCATCGTCGCCGGCGTCTCATCACCTGTCACGGCAAGGTTCACCCTCTCGACCTGTGAGACGGCATCCGGCGCACCTGCAAAGGTCACGCGCGAACCTGCGGAGATGTTCACCACATCATTGGTGGCGGGCAGCGCGCCGCCCGGCCAGGCCGTCGGATCGAACCATGATCCAGTGCCATTCCACCCCACCTCGGCGCACATTGCAGTCAGGGTCAACCCCATGCCGATAAACAGTCCAGCCGTTGTCTGTGTTTTCATCGTTCAGCTCCTTTGTACTCACTCAAATGAAACCGCCGTTTCAGAAACCACGGTTTCATTTGCAGATATCATATCATTTCTCACCCGTCGCCGTCAATTCCGCCCAACTCCTGGAGTTCATAACGGGCTTGATTCTTCAGGGCGTATTCGGTTGTCGGGGACGGCCAAAATACCATTGCAACAACTCCTCCGCCGTCGGTTCCCATCGGCGAACAGTGCGCGGCTGAATCGGTTCCCGTTCAGACGCCACCAGCCCCGCATTCATCAGACTCACGGCAAAATCCAGATGATTGGTTGGACCTCTAATGTCAAGTGTAAGATTATGGCCCACAAGCGTTCCTCCATTAACACCGTGACACCCTGTCAAATATACCATATTCGTTTGAGATCCGATTACTATCGCATCAACATTTCGAACACTTGCGGAAAAATGCATGTCTGACTCTGCACATTCTGCAAACGCGCCAATACGTGCATCGTTAACGTTCGACCATCGCGTCACAGCCCCTCTCGCCACAACCACTGCGGAGTTCGTTGGACAAACAACAAATTCTTCTCGAAATACATCGCCCTTGACTTGATATGTTTTGCCTGAAACGACAATAGAAGTCGGGAAATGCCAAGACGAACAATTCTGCCAGGAGCAGGCTTCGGGGATACGTAAAAGCGTCATCACGTCGCGACCTTGTTCGATAAAGTGCGGATCATAGTCGGCTTCCGTGACCTGCAATTCTTGAGGCATTGCCAACAGCGGATGCATCAGTAAAATCAATGCCGATGTCAACTTCATTGACGACTCTACGAAGTCTTCTGTGTTTGATTGGTCAGATAGGCCTGTTCGAGGGAGAGGCCCGTCTCGACGGAGAGGACATCCGTGTGTGCGAGGAGGACGGGCAGCACGGTGCGATTGACCGTCGCCACGGTCCCCACCGCCGCCTCGTAGGTACAGACAAGCGTACGGCGTTCTTCACCGGCCGTCTGCCAGGTGAATTTCGCACCCGGGAGCGCCTTAGCGAGCGCCGCCTCCAGGTTCCTCGTTTCCGACGGCACATTCGCCAGCAGATACGAGAGACGCCCCGCCTCTTCCGTGAGCGCACGAACCGATGCCATGCGCGCGACCTTGCCCTTCTCGACAAAGGCCACGTGCGAACACAGAATCTCGACGTCGTTGAGGTTGTGCGATGAAACGATGATCGTCTGGCGCCCGCGCCGCGCGAGAATGAAGCGACGCATCCGGTCCTGCTCGACCGGATCGAGTCCGTTCAGCGGTTCGTCCAGCAGCAGCACCTCCGGCGATCCGAGGAAGCACTGCGCGAGCATCACCCGCTTGCGCATACCGTGCGAGAGCGCACGGATCGGACTATCCACCCGATCCGCAAGATTCATTTCCGCCAGCACGGCATCGGCCGACGCGCGCGCCGTCGCCGCCGAAAGTCCTTGCAGCCGCCCATAGCGGTAGAGCAAGGCCGCAGGCGTCGCTTCGAGCGGCAATTCCGAGTCCTGCGGCAGGATCGAGATTCGTCCCGAATGGATGCTCGCGTCAAACGGACCCTTCCCCAGCAGATCGATCGTTCCCGAAGTCGGACGCAGGAATCCCGCGACAGACATCATCCACGTCGTCTTGCCCGCTCCGTTCGGACCCACCAGGCCCATCACCGCGCCTTGCGGCACGGAAAGGGTAAAACCATCCAACGCCAGGCGTCGGCCATAGCGCTTCACCAGATCGCGCGTTGAGAGTGCCACACCGATCATGCGTCCCTCCTGCGGAAAACCGCACTGCCAAGGAGCAAGTAGAACAAACCGAGCACCACCAGGCGGAACGCCGCCTCGCCGAGCGGCTCCGCACTCTGCCGCCAGAGAAGCGTCGTCACGCTTGAGGGGGAGAGACAATCGAAATTCGACAACCACGCGAGGTCGAACTTCGTACCGAAAAACGACAGGAGAGTCGGCAGGATTCCCAGCACCGTGACGGCGAAAATGCCCAGCGCCGTCGCCCGGCTTCCCGTCCGCGAGAGATGCGAAATGCCCAAGGCCACACCGAGCCACGCCAGCGAATAGACCCAGGCACGCGTGCCCCAGTCGAACATCGCCGGCAGCAGCGCACGCGCCTGGCTGAGGCGGATCTCTGCGACGATCCACGCGGCCAGCGCACTCGCCACGAGACCGCACACGAGCAGAAGCGCCTGCCCCAGGTATTTACCCAGCGTCCATTCGACACGCGTACACCGCACGATCGAATAGCGAACCGCGCCACTGTGCAGATCGTCCGCCACACGATTGCCCGAAACGAGCACGACGAGCAACGGCGCACAGAGGAACACGAACCAGGCATAGACGAGTTCAATCGGATGACGCCCCTCGATGTCCTTGAACACGAGATCGTTTTGGACAACGGCCCGCACGATCTTCTTGAAGGGTTTCGATTTCCAGAGTGTCGTGGACACCACGCCCGTCTGTTCGGCGGCCGGCAACTGCAGAACCTGCGCCAGTTCCTTCTCCATCCGGCTAAAGGCGGAAATCGTCCCGTACATGCACATGACGGCCGCCACGACATAAAGGAGCAAGAGCACCAACGCGCGCCGGCTCCGAATCGCACCCGCCCATTCATTCAACGCAACTTGCCAAATGCGTCCGAGGGCCCTCATGGACGACCTCCCCGACGGCCACGCGGGAAGCGGAAATCCTGCAACTGTCCCTGCACGGCGATCAACGGTTCCGCCACACCCGGATCGATGAAGTCCGTCATCTGCATCTGCGAAACCGTGTCGCGTCCATCGGGCGCCACCAGACCACCGAGCTTGTCGTACGTTTCGGCCATAATGGCCGTCGCATCGCCTACCATCCGCAGCCCCAGCTCCTGCGTAATCGTCTTCTTGCTGGCGATCTGGTCCGCCAGCGCCTGCATCGTTTCATAGAGCTGCGTGTTCATCTCGTCGAGTGTCGCATCGAACTTCTGGGATGTCGCCTCGTCGAGCTTCAGCTTTTCCTTCCAGTTCGCCCGCGCCACGTCAACCCGCGCCCGCCAGATCTCCTGCGCCTCCTCGATGCGGGCACGCAGGTCTTCTGGCTTCAGTTGGGCTTCCTTCGGCGCGGATGCCGCCGGCTCGTTCTCCTGCTCGGCCGAGGCGACCGCATTCGTCGCAGGCGCCTCGTCGACCGTCACCCGGGCGACTTGATTCGTCGCGGCGAACAGCGGCTTGGAACGCTCCTTCCCCTTCCGCCGCGGATGACGCGCCTCATCGGGGATATTGACCATCCGCGCGAACGACGAAAAGGCGTCCGGTGTGGACTTCGCCTTGGCCTTCTCCTCCACAAGCTGCTGTTCTCGCACGCGCAATTCGGCACGTGGACCCCAGGAGCCCACGATCAACCCCGCCAGTCCGGCGAGCGGAATCCAGAACCAGCTCTTCATCAGACCCTACCTTTTGTTGACGATTTTCTGCAGGACGGCGTTCTTGAGAATTTTACGCAGCCTCAGCGCCCCCAGCACGAGCAATGTAATCGCAAGACAGAACAGAATCGCCGCCCCGATCGCCGTCACGCCGCCTTCCGCGAAACCCTTCTTCATCCACTTGTCGAGGCTCTGCAGGAAGAGCTGGAACACCGCCGTACCGCTTGTGACGATCATGAAGAACATCGGCAGAAGCGCGATCCAGAACTTCAAGTGCTTCTTGAGCAGCCACAGCGAAGCCGTGAGCAGCGTGAGCGCCGCCAGCATCTGGTTCGCGCTCGCGAACATCGTCCAGAGATTCGCCGCCATCGACGGATTGAGCACCAGCAGATACACGCCAATGGCGATCACGACGGCCGTCGCGAAATACATGTTCTTGTTGAGGCGCACGACGAGACTCGGTTTCGCCTCCGCCGCATTCGGCTCCTTGCCCTGCGACGCGGTGGACCAGATCTCCTGCCACACGAACCGTGCGAGACGCGTACAGGCGTCGACCGACGTCATCAGGAACGCCGCCACGGCGAGGAGCATGAAGCTTTCGCTCGCCTTCTCGGGAAGGCCCATCTTCGCACAGAAACTCGCAAGTCCCTGGGCAAACATCACCACGGGCTTGCCCCCCGCAAGGCCGCTCATCAGGTCCGCCTGCGAATGCCAGGCGACCGCGACAAGCGCCAACAGCGCCACCACGCCTTCGAGCAGCATGCAGCCATAGCCCACCGGACGGATATGCCGTTCGTTGTCGAGCTGCTTCGAGGTCGTCCCGCTCGCCACGAGCGCATGGAAGCCCGAGCACGCCCCGCACGCCACCGTCACGAAGAGCAACGGGAACACGCACTGCGTCACGCCCTTCGCGTTCGTCACCGTCAAGCCGGAGAACGCGTTCACGTTCAGCGTCGGATGCACCCAGAAGACCGCCGTCAGACCAAGCGCGAGCATCGCGTAGAGGAGGTAGCTGTTCAAGTAGTCGCGCGGCTGAAGGAGCAGCCACACCGGCAGCGTCGACGCGACGAAGCAATAGACGAACAGCACAACCACCCAGATGTTCTTGCTCGTTGCCGCCGTCACACCGAAAAGCGCAGTGAGGTCGCACGGATAGAGGACGCCGATCCACACGAGGAGGAACAGCACAGGCACAAAGATGAAACTCGCCGTGAAGACGCTCCAGCGGAACTTGTACACGCACACGCCGAAAAGCGCCGCTTCGAAAATGCCGAGCAACGAAGAGGTCGCCACTTCCGGATTCGAGACGAAAGCATCCGCCACCTGCCCCGTGAAGACCGCCATCACCAGTACCAGCGCCGAGAAGCAGAAGAGCAGGAAGATCATCTTGCCCGAACGTCCCATCACGGACTCGATGACGCTGCCGATGGACTTGCCTTCATGGCGGACCGACAGGAAGAGCGTCACCATGTCGTGCATCGAGCCGATGAAGATGCATCCCAGCACCACCCACAACGCCACGCTCGCCCAGCCGAACTGCGCCGCCAGCACAGGACCGATGATCGGTCCCGCCCCCGCGATCGCCGCGAAGTGGTGTCCGTACAGCACCATCGGATGCGCCGGCACGTAGTCGATGCCGTCACCCATCGTATGCGCGGGCGTCGGCTTATCGGGGTCGACGCCGATCGCACGGGCGATGAACTTCGAGTAGAGGAAATACGCAAGCGTAAAGCACGCGATTCCAATCAGCAAGAGCAGAGCACCATTCATTTCGCTTACCCTCCAATGCGCACACGACGACCTTCAACCGTAATCCGTCCCGCCGCCAGATGGCGCAAGGCCTCCGGGAAGGCAATGTGCTCCTGCACCTGAATGCGGGCGTGAAGTGTTTCCGGCGTGTCATCCTCCAAAACCGGCACGCACTTCTGCACGATGATCGGCCCCGAGTCCGTCCCCGCATCGACGAAATGCACCGTCACACCCGCCACCTTGCAACCGTAGTCAAGCGCCTGGGTCCAACTATGGACGCCCGGGAACGCCGGCAGCAGCGCGGGATGGATGTTCAGCACGCGCATTGGAAACGCCGCCAAAAGCTTCGGCTTGACGATGCGCATGAAGCCGGCGAGCACCACCGTATCACAGCAGGCCTCCTTCAGCAGACGGATGCATTCATCCTCGCCAGGTCCCTCCAACTTCGTCTTCCACGGGGAACAGTCGAGCCACTGGCAGGGAATGCCGTGCTTACGGGCGCGATCAAGAATCTTCGCGTCAGGGACATCCGCCAATACGAGCTTGATTTCCGCATCCAGCTCGCCCTTTTCAATCGCATCCACGATCGACTGCATGTTCGAGCCCGCGCCCGAACCCAAAATTCCAAGCTTCAACGTCGCCATTGTTTCTCCTTTGACGCGGAATATTATAGCATTTCCGCTCCCCCGCGCGCAAGGAGTCTTGCAGGAGCAGCTTATCGACAATCTCCTATCGCCGTTTGCTGGCGATCAGCCATACGGCGCCGCCGATGACAATGACCGGCCACAACCGCCACAAGGTTGCCGCGCCCACACCGATGACCGCCAGCACAAACCGCCCGACAATCACCACGAGCCCAACGACAAACAACGCCGCCAATATCTGAACAATCAATTTCATGTCTTCATTTCCTCCTACAATTCAAAGCATAAGTCCATCAACTCCAATTGAGGGTTATTCTATCATAATTCGCACCAATCGCAACCAATTTTTGACGGCGTGACGTAATAGGTTAGTCGAGTGTGTGGCTGACGCCCCGCGCTCGACTAACCTGCAT
>JAKSOY010000124.1 GCA_024405255.1 Kiritimatiellia bacterium | reverse complement strand
ACCCTCGACAACCACCTTGGCAAGGTGGCACTCTACCAACTGAGTTAAGCTCGCACTTGGCTTCGTGAAAACGGCGTATATTGTATCAAATCCCGACGAGGTGTGCAAGCGGGAATTTTAAAAATTTTTCAGGACCAAAAAACGACCGGTTCACCCGCCAGACGGCGCGTCTTCGGAAGCGTCTCAAAACGGGGACGCATCTCGTCGAGCGAGTCACCGCCCAGCTTTTCCACCAGCGCATCCGCCAATACACGGCACACTTCGGCTTCCACGACGACCACCGCTCGCGGCACGGGGCACACATCACTGCGTTCATAGGTTGTCGCACAGGGTTGGCCTGTCGCCAGGTCGACCGTCGCCTGCGGCTTGAGCGTCGTCGGAATCGGCTTCATCGCCACGCGCACCCGAATCGGCTCACCCGTGGAAATGCCGCCCGTCACGCCACCCGCATCGCGGTCCAGCTTGAACCCGCCACCGATCTCCACGCCCTTGATCGCAGGGATGGACATCAACGCAGCCGCCAATCGCGCATCCAGACGGCGATCCGCCGAAACATGCGATCCCAGCCCCACGGGCACGCCTCGCGCCGTCACGGAAATGACACCACCCAGCGTCTCGCCGGCCGCCTTCGCCTCGGCAATCGCCTGCGTCGCTTCGGACGAACCGCCCTTCGCCGTCAATCCAATCGTCTCGACAGTTCCTTCCACCTCAATGCCAAAAACCTTCAGCAAGGCCCGACAGCACGCACCCGCCGCCACGCGGCTCGCCGTCTCGCGCGCCGACGCACGCTCGAGCGCGGGACGAATATCGTCATACCCGTACTTCACCACAGCGGCGAAATCGGCATGGCCCGGACGCGGCGCCGTATAGGCCGGAACCGCCTTGCCCTTCCACGCCGCGTGATTCGCGTTGACGATCGTCATCGCAACCGGAGCGCCCGTCGTGACACCCGCCAGCACACCGGACGTAATCTCCGCCCGATCCGTTTCGATCGCCATCCGTCCGCCCGCCCCCAGCGCGATCTGCCGCCGCGCCAGGTCTTCACGAATCAAGTCGCCGTCCAGATGCAATCCGGACGGCAACCCTTCGACAACGACCGTCAGACACGGGCCATGCGATTCGCCCGCCGTCGTCACACGGATCATTTAGTCTCCTTCTTCGGCGCAGCAGCAGCCGGCTTTGCAGGCGTTGCCGCCGGCGTGGCCGGCTTTGCAGGCGTTGCCGCCGGCGTGGCCGGCTTTGCAGGCGTTGCCGCAGGCGCGGCTGGCTTTGCAGGCGCAGCCGCCGGCGCGGTCTTCGCAGGCACAGCCGGCTTCGCGGGCGCCACGGGGGCGTCAGCCCGATCTTCCGGACGCGAAGGCGAGACGCCTTCCAGCGTCTCCATCTCGGGATATTCCGGACACTTCACCTGCGCCTTCGAGTAGAGATCGCGGAACAGCTTACGGAAATCCGAACGGAAACGCTGACCCCGAAGCGAATCGATCGCCATCTTGCGCGTCACGCGCGACTGCACCTTCGTTCCCGGTTTCGTCCGCATCAGCTCCACGCGCTTCAGCTGCGTGAAGTGGTCTTCGATCTCCTGCGTGGTGACATTGATCTTGTCGCGCACTTCCTTCGCCGTGAACTTGTTGATCAGCACGCCTTCCTTGAAGTCGCGCCGCTTGAGGTCTTCAGGGATCGGACCTTCCTTGAAGAACTGCTCAGGCGTCAGATTGCGGCTCTTGAGGCGCGCCGTCATCTGCACGAGCGAATCCTTCTCGTCCGCCGGCGTCACTTCGTAATGGCGCGCAAGCGCCTCGGCCAGCAGCACCTCTTTCACGATCCACATCTGGGTCGCCTGACGACGATAGTGTTCAAGGGCTTCTTTTTCACGGGTCTTGGGCACCATCAGATGCTCGGTCCGCTTCACATCGTCCAGCAGCGTCTGCGCGCGAAGCTCGAGTTCGCTCGCCGTGATGGCGTGTCCGTTCACGGACGCGATCACGCGCCACGGACGCACCTGCCACAACTTGACGCCGCCCACGACCAACGCCGCGATTCCCACGACTGCCAAAACATGAACCAAAATCTTTTTCATTTTTTCGTCTACCCTGTTAGATTTCCACGAGCATGCCGTTTGCTACATTGTGGGCCACGCGCTCGCCTTCGAGATGCATCAGCACAACAAGACCGAACAATGTCGCCGATCCAGGTCCCTGCCCCGTGATCACGAGGTTGTCCGCGACAACCGGCACATCCTTAATGCGCCGTCCCATCTGGGGCGCACACGACGGATAGCATGTCACATCTTCATCGTCGATCACCGCCGCCGCATCCAGTACCGTGGGGGCCGCGCAGATCGCACACACGAAGTGCCCTTCCTCCTTCTGCCGATGCAGACGTTGCAACAAAGGTGCACAGGCCATCAGATTGTCCGTGCCTTCTCCGCCGCCAGGTAGTATAATTGCATCGTATTCGTTTTCAAGAACATCCGAGAGCAACGCATCGGCCTCCATCAGGATGCCGTGCGCCGAGCGAACGCTGGTGCCTTCGGCCAGCGACGCCGTAACGACTTCGACTCCGCCGCGGCGGAGCACGTCGATGATCGAAACGGCCTCGATGTCCTCGAAACCGTCCGCAAGTGGTATAAGAGCTTTTGACATAGCAAGAAGAGTATAGCAGAATGATGACCCCTGAGACAATCGCAAAAATTAAATCTCTGATGGCCGAGGCTTTCCTCTACGAGGAAGACCTTGAGGAGACTTTCATCCTCGGAGGCGGCCCCGGAGGCCAAAAAACCAATAAAACCTCGTCCGTCGTGCGACTTTTCCACCCGCCTTCAGGACTTCAGGTGCGCTGCGGCGAGAACCGTTCGCGTGAGATCAACCGCTGGCTCGCGCGCCGCGCGCTCGCCGAGAAGATCCTCGCGCGCGAGCAAGGGCGCAAGAGCGCCGAGCAGCAGGAGCGCGAAAAGAAGCGCCGGCAGAAGCGTCGTCGCTCCCGCCGGCAGAAGCAGCGCATGCTCGACGACAAGCACGCGCAGTCGGCGAAAAAGGCCATGAGAAAACCTGTCGACTGTGATTAGGTTAACTCAAAGCCATTCGATGGCTTGCCGTCCCTGCTGGACCAGATACTCGTTCGCCTTCGTGAAGTGGCCGCAGCCGAAGAACCCGCGCGAGGCCGAGAGCGGCGAGGGATGGGCCGAGGTGAGGACAAGATGCCGCGACCGATCGATCACGGCGCCTTTCTTCTGCGCGTACGAGCCCCACAGCAGGAACACGAGATGTTCGCACCGTGCGGAGAGTTCCTTCACCACGGCATCCGTGAAGGTCTCCCAGCCGCGTCCCTGGTGGCTGCCCGCGAGACCGGCGGAGACCGTGAGCGTGGCATTCAAGAGCAGCACGCCCTGATCGGCCCACGCGAGCAGGTCGGGAATCTGCAGCGGCACCGCCGAACGATTGTATTCCGTCGCCAGTTCCTTGGCGATGTTGTAGAGCGAGGGCGGCGTACGAATCCCCGGCGGCACGTAGAAGGCAAGTCCCTGCGCCTGGCCCGGTTCGTGATAGGGGTCCTGTCCAAGGATGACGACGCGCACCTTGTCAAGCGGCGTCCGGTTGAACGCCGCGAAGATGAGCGGTCCGGGCGGATAGACGGGGCCCTTCGCATACGCGTCGCGCACAAAGGACACGAGCTCGGCGAAGTAGGGGCTGTCGAACTGCGGCTGCAGCAACGCCTTCCAAGAGGGATCGATCTTGACGTCCATCGCGCGCCTCAGACGTTCATCCACACGCCACCCGCCTGCGAGGACGCCACCACGGCGTCGATGAAGCGGAGTCCGCGGACGCCATCGCGCTCGTTCGGGAAGTCGAGCTGCACGGGCGTCGGCGTCTTGCCGGCATCCACCGCGCGAATCGCATCGCAGAAGTTGAGGTAGTGGTTCGCGAATCCTTCGATGTACCCTTCGGGATGTCCGGCCGGCGGACGCGAGGCGCGCAGGGACGCTTCCGAGACTTCGCCCACATACGGATTCGCCCGCTTCCACGTCTGTGCCGGTTCGCGTTGTGCGCGCACCTGCAGCACGTTGGGATCTTCCTGCTGCCAGATAAGTCCCTTCTTCTCGCCATAGACCCGCAGGCGCAATCCGTTTTCCTCGCCGGTGGCGATCTTCGAGGCCGTCAGTACGCCGCGCGCACCACCGGAAAGGCGCAGCAGCACGTTGCCGTCGTCGTCGAGGCCTTTCGGGGCGACGAAGGACGAGAGATCCGCCAGCACCTGTTCGATGTCAAGCCCCGTCACGAACTCCACCAGGTTCGCCGCGTGGATGCCGATGTCGCCCATGCAGCAGCTCTTGCCGGAACACTTGGGATCCATCTTCCATTTGTTGCGCTTGTCGAGCGGAACCGAGAAGTCCATCTTGCGGAAGGATCCCTGACAGTATTCGACCGTCACCTTGCAGATCTTCCCGAGGTCGCCGCGCTTCACGAGGTCGCGCGCGAGTTTCACCATCGGATAGCCCGTGTAGGTATGCATCAGGCCGAAGACGCGTCCGGTCTTCTTCACGAGCGCGGCAATCTCATTCGCCTCGTCGACCGTGAGCGTCATCGGCTTTTCGCACATCACGTGGAAACCGGCTTCGAGCGCGGCCTTCGCGATTTCATAGTGCAGATGGTTCGGCGTGCAGATGGCGATGAAGTCCGCCCGTTCGCCCGCAGGACGCGCCGCCTCGCCCGCGATCACCTCCTGCCAGCTCGCGTAGAGTCGATCCGGTGCGATGCCGATGCGTTCACCCATCTCGGCGTTCTGCGCCGCATCGCGGTTGAACATGCCCGCCACGACCTCGACGCCGCCATCCATGCGCACCGCCTCGCGATGCACCTTTCCGATGAAGGCGCCGATTCCGCCTCCGACCATTGCCATCTTCAATTTCTTCATCATACTCTTCTCCTTCAGATTTCAGAACGATAATGGGGACTGTCCCCGCGAATGCCGTAGGCGATTGTTTCACCAATCGCAGCGAGACGGCGTTCAAGCGCCTGACGGGCGGCGAGTGCGTTCTCGTCAAGACCCGGCTTCCCCTCGTAGAGCTGGTAGCTGCGGCGGAAACGCGTCTCCGTGACATTGGGCATCACAACGTTCGCACCGGCGCGAATGCCTTGTTCACGACCGTCCTCCGCCAAAGCCTGCAGGGCCGTGGAGGCGGCGATGTTCACATTGTGCAGATAGAGGCGCGTCACGGCGATCATCTTCAAGCCAAGCAACAGGCTCGCCGTCTTGTCGCAGGCGGGCGCCTGGGCGCCGAGCGGCGTTTCGGGATGGGGGATGTAAGGTCCCATCCCGATCATATCGGCATCGATTTCCGCATAGAAGCGGATGTCGTCGGCGAGGTCGTCCAGCGTCTGGCCGGGAAGACCGCACATCACGCCCGTACCGACCTGATAGTCGCAGCGGCGCAAGGCACGCAGACACGCGACGCGCCGTTCCCAGTTGTGGGTCGCAGGGTGCAACGCGGCATAAAGGGCCGGATTCGACGTTTCGATACGCAGCAGATAGCGCGCCGCGCCGGCAGCGCGCCAGCGGCGGAAGACCTCTTCCGTCTGTTCGCCGAGCGAGAGCGTGATGCCGAGATCAAGCGGCGCGAGACGGCGGAGCACGTCCTCGACAAATGCGGTGTGCGCATCGCTTTCGAGTTCGCCGCTTTGAATGACAAGCGATCCGTAGTCAAGCGCCTTTGCCGTTTCGGCGAGACGGACGATTTCATCCGCACTCAACTGATAGCGCGCCACATGCGCATTGGAACGACGGATGCCGCAATAAGAGCAATCCTTCGCACAGACATTGCCCGCCTCGACGAGTCCGCGGATCGACACCTGCCGTCCACACAGACGCACCTTCACCGCGTAGGCCGCATCGAAGAGCGCCTGGCAATCCTCCGGCGTCTCGCACGCCAACAGGCGCACGAGCTCCGAATGCGTGAGCGCGTGCGGCCGTTCAGCCGCACGCGCCAGGATTTCCGTCAACGTTTCCATCCGCGCAAACGGAATTAACGACGACGTTCGGACCGCTTCGTCGTCGCCGGAACCGGCTTCCACACACGGCCCAGTGCGGCGTCGTCCGTCACCTGCGGCAGCACCGTCAGACGCAGACGCTGGCACCCCATCGGCACGAAGCGCAGACGTTCGAGCGGTTCGGACGACAATGCGGGACTCGGCTGCAACGCGGCGGGCTGATTGTCCTGCAGCGTCCAGGTCGGCAGACGACGGCCCGTCACGAAAATTTCGCACGGCGCGTTGGTCGAGAGGAAGCAATCGTCCTTCCACGCGCAGGTACGGAATTCAATCGGCTTCGATGTATCGAGGCCGTAGTTCCACGGCGTCGTGGGGAAGACTTCCGTCATAAAGTCCTCGTGGCGCGTGCCCTTCTGCTCTTCTTCCTTCCAGATGATCGAACCGCCCACACGCTGCGGACGGCGAATGCGTCCATACTTTTCGCCGATGGCGAGCGAGTAGGAGAGCGGTCCACGATCGACCGTGACGGCACCCGTCCGCGGCCAGTAGGTGAACTTCGCCTCGGTGCCCAGGACGAGCGCAAGCTTCGTCTCACCTGCCGGCACGTTCAGTTCGGCATACGGCGTCGGCGCCGCGGCGGTCGCCTTGTTCGCGCCCGCAGCGACCGTGAAGGACGTCGCCCAACCCGGCACGCGGAAGCGCAGCTTCGCCGGCTTCGCGGACTTCACCGTGACATCCACTGTCTCACGGAACGGATAGCACGTCTTCACCTCCCAGGCGATGTCCGCACCATTCAGCTGCGTCGTACCGTGGTTCGGCGCATACATCCAGAAGACGAGCGCCCCGTCCGCCGCCTTCTTCACGAGCGACTCGGTGAAGAGCGGCATGCCGTAGTGGGCATTGTGGCGGCAGCAGCGATAGAGCTTCGCCGAGTAGGCGATCATCGGCGGTCCGTTGAAGTAGTTGTGGTCCGTACGGGCATCAAGGTTCACCTGGTTCGGCGCCGTGAGGTAGTGGAGTTCCGTCCAGCCCGGCGTGAAGGCGCTCGGCATCTGGTTGAAGACGACGTCTTCCGTGCGATCGGCCCACTTCGTCTCGCCCGTCGTGTCGGACATCAACTGGAACGAGCGCACGAACTCGTGCCACGTGCAGGTTTCCGTCGCATAGCGCGGATCGGTGCAACCCATGCGCGTGCGTTCATCGGACGCGAAGGCGCAACGCGGCATCTGTCCCCACGAGGCCATGTGCAGGTCGTACCAGAAGTCCGCCGACGCGCGATGCGCGGGATTGCCGCTTCGGCGCCAATAGAGCGACGTATACGGGAAACGCTGGGCGAAGTTGACGTTGTGGCTGTCAACCCACATCGCCTCGGCCGGCTTGAGCTTCTTGAAGAGGCGGTCAGCCAAACGCAGAAACACTTCGTCGTGCGTCTCCTCGTAGACGCGGAAGAGGCACGGGAAGAGATCGCCTGCGCGGTCATACTGAATCGTGTAGTGCCAGCTCGTCCCGCGCGGGTAGCCGCCTTCGGGAATGATGAAGCGGTCGTTCTCCATCTGCTCGCAGAAACGGAAGAAGCGGATGAGCATGTCGCGCACACGCGTATCGCCCGTCACCTCATACCAGCTCATCAGCGCTTCGCACATCACCATGTGGCCCCAGATGTCGCTGATGATCTTTCCGTTCGACGCCTTGGCGGCCTTGAGGGACTGCGGACCGAACCAGCCGTCGCCGTCGCGCGAGGCGAGCATCTTCTCCACCCAGTCCTGCGCGACCTTCAGGCAGCGCTTGTTCTGGGTCAACACCGCCATCTTCACGAAACCGCGGAACCAATACGGCTGCTCCTCCCAGCCGAAGCCCGTTCCCGTGATCCAGCCGTTTTCCGGACGGAGGAATTCGCTGTGTTCATAGAGATGGCCAACAAGGCCTTCCGACATCTGGTCGAGCTGCAGCTTGAGCCAGCCATCCGGACGAATCGCGCCCAGCGGCAACGGCGTCAGTTCCGTGGGCTTCAGTCCCGCGGCCTCGGCCGAGCCCACCATCATCAACGCCGCACCCAGCGCGGCGCATAGACCCAACTTGTTCTTCATATCGTCCTTTCCGATCTTAACCTTTGAGTTCCAAAACCAACTTGCCCACGACCTTGCCCGTGAGCGGGCGCGCGAGCGGCACTTCCACCGTCTTCGTCTCACCTTCGTCCGGCAGGTCCGTCACATCGATCACGCCCTGCGCGATCGCCTTGGGGGTGTCCTTTTCCCCGATCATCTGCGCGAGCGCGTCAATGGGCGAACTCGCGATGTCGGCATAGCCCACCATCGCCTTCTCCATGAAGTCCGCCCCCATCTTCAGCGCATACTTCGCCGCAAGGCGCAGGAAACGACGGACCTTTTCCACGCTGACCGGCTCGGTAATGGAAACGGCGATGCCGAGATGGCCTTCGATCTCCTCGCGGAAGACGCACCGCTTCGCCCAAGGCTCTTCCGTAAAATCGCACACGCCGCGTTTGAACACCATCTCCCGCGCACCGCTCTTTTTCGCGATGCTCGTGCGCGGCCAAATCAAATCCACACAGCCGATGTTACGACTCTTCAACAGCGCCTTTTCGGGCACACCCGCCACTTCCGCTCGCACGAGCAGAAACTCAAGATTTCGTTTTGCGTTCTTCGCCATCGTCCTAGCTCCTTTCCTTGACGAGACTATTATACCATAAAGCGCGTCCGATGTGAAAACAAAGGAAAGGTTCTGCGTAATGCGACGCTTAAAATAGGAAACACTGTTGTCATTTGTCGAAAAGGCCTTTTGAAGGCTCGGCGAGATGAAATAGTCAATACCCCTCTTACGTAACAAGATTTCGTCAATATGTGGCCCCCCAAAACCGCCCCAACGCCTCCGCGCTCTCCGTACCCTCCGCGTGAGACGGCTTCCTCACGCAGAGAGCGCCGAGCGCGTAGAGGCGGTCCTGTACGCGGATAGCATGCAGACGGTGAGGCGGACGTTGCGGACGAGGCGTAGCCCCGTGCCGGCCTCTTCGAACGTCGCGCGGAGGCGCACGTCGTCGAGGTTCTCGCTCGCTGCGGCCCCTTCGTTCGTCACGACGAGCGAATAGGTCCCGTTCGGCGCGATCAGATCAAAACCAAGAATGCGGACATTGGGGTCGAGCGAACCCGCGCAAAGCGGTACAGAACCGGGGTCCGCCAACTGCCACAGAGGCGGCTCCATTCAGTTGGAATAACTCGCTTCGCACACCCCATCGGCCCAATGCCCGACGATCCGTTACGTATGTGCGGGGCCGTTCCCTTGTCCACGGATTACACGGACGACACGGATTGCTTTGGATTGCGCGACGAGACTGACCACGAACCCCCAGCCGCTCATTTTCCATTCTCAACTCTCCATTCTTCATTTGGCATGTGGCCCCACAGCGACTTCGATCCGGCAATCCGACGACTGCGTCAGATCCAGATCGAACTTCATCCCCACCTTCGGCTCCGAAACGACGGGACACGGCACCGTCCGCTCAACCATCGTCGAAAACGAGGAAGGCGCGTTCGTCACCGCAAGTGATGCCACGGCAAACAAGACCGTACCGACCATCATTCGTTCCCTCCTTCGCCGATCGTCAGCTGTTGTAACGGTTGACTCAAAGACATAAGCTGATTGGTGGCACTTATGAAACGTTGCCTGACAAGACTCATTGTACCTTCTTGTAGAAAGTTAGTATTAGAAAGCATGGTAGAAAGATAGGCGAGGCGATTTGAACTCGTTACGTAACCGTCAAAATATGACGACATAAAACGATCATAACAAGCTGCGAGACGCCCCTCGTTGAACGGGGTGTCGCGATATAACATCAAAGCTGCTCGATCGCACACTGTACGGGACACAAGATTCGAACGGGCCACTGACACAATCTTATCCGAATAATTAAAGGCCTCTCGGCGATCTTCTACAGTAAAATCAGTTCGGTTAGTGAAAATCGTGCGGAAGAACTCCGTCGACGCGTCGTCGACAGGGCTCAGATCCACACATCCCTCCAGCACGGAGAGTCGAGACGCTCGGGCCAAAGAACGGTTGAAGGCCATGCGACGTATACCGGGGAGTACATTCGTACAGTTCATGTTGACGCAGCAAAAGACGATCCGATCCGGATCAAGCGGGATGCCGGGGATATCCGTCCTGAAAGACTCGTCGTTGAAGTCGATCTTCCACAGCTCGTTGTTCAAATAGGAAATAAAAGCCGCCTCCTTTTCTGCGCGCGACCACCCCTCCAATTTCGGACTCCGTGAAAAAAAGACGTCGGGGTTCGTGTAGTCGGGGACGCGGACAACTTCGTTCGGGTCGGGGGTGTCGCAGGAAGAAAACGAAGACGCCCGATCCGCGAGAATCCTCACAAGCCGGTTCGTCTCGGCCGGCGTGTGCGCCAAAATAGACGAGGGCACCAGAACCATAGTCTGGACAATAAAGAGGGCGATGCGGCCTATATTCATTCTATTGCTTCTGTTCATTTCAAAACGAACATCATTCATTGCCATCCCCGATCGTCAACTGTCGCAGGGGACAACCAGAGGACAACAACTGGTTGGTGACGGAAGAGAAATGCTTTCTCTCCAATGTACCAATTCCTCCGTTTTGCAAAATTCCCAAAGCATAAGAAAGACGATTGGAACTTGTTTCAAATCCAACCATTCGGTTACTCAATGTCTTATCGCAGCTTATCGAACATAACGCATCCACATTACGTAAACGATAGACCATGCGCATTGCATTACTCGTGACCAAGTTGTCCTCGGACGAATTCCTTAGGGCTTTGGCATATTCCATCAACCCAACAGCACGTTCCTTTCTTGAAAAAAGCGCCCGGTTCGTAACGACGCTCTCGATGAACTCGGTCGAAGAATCATTCACCTGACCAAGTTTAATCAAAATGCAAATCGCCTTCTCACGAAAAATTCCACCAGGATTGGCAACAAGCCCCTTCAGATATTGACATGCGTTCGTATAACCAAGTACATCACATTGCGTCAAAGCCGCCGCCACATAGTTCTGTTCTCGAGATGTGCAAGATCTCCAATCTACAGAAGCCAATGAAGCCAAGTAGCCATCAAAAGCATCTTTCTTTTCATCAAATGTCCACCCATCTTTTTCAGTCACTTTCAAAAAGCCATTCCAGGAAAGCGGTATCACCGTTTGAGCAATCGTATCCTCGTCAAAATGTCCAACCCCAATAAAATAATTCTGAGCATCATCCAACAATCTACGGACAAGCCGGCCGGTCTCAATCTCAGTATGCGAACCGGCGAAAATCAAATGCGCCAGCAACACGTATGCAACACATATAAAAATCCTGTTAATTTTCATGCTTATAAATCCTTTCGTCATTTGGAATGATGTAAAACGCGCCGGCCTTGACAGGTCCCTTGCGTTGACCGTTTTTAATGCGAGGCAATCCGCTTAAGATGCGCCGATCTGGCAAATCAGACTTCGTCGAACTCGTTCTTTCAAACATCAGCAATCGTTCTATCAAATTCTCAACGCTTCCTGAAGTTTCATAATATCCACGACCACTTTCCGTCCCCCAGTCATCACGCCCGTCTGGAAACAAATCCCGAAGCACAAGAGAACTACCGCCGCCATCGGAGTGGTCCGGCGGACGTTCCCTGGGGATGGGCAAACACCCCTCCAATCCAAGCGCGTGCCCCAGTTCGTGCGCGAGAGAACGCACATTTGTCGCCGTACTCATAAATATTGCCTGGAGTGGTTCTGTTTGCTTTATCGTGAAAGCACCATATTGAGTTCCGAACACCATGATCTTGCCCGTAAAGAACACTCGTATGCAATCGTTGCTCTCATAAACTCCTAAAAGACGATGTATTTGTTCTGTATACCTAGCTGACATTCGTCCATTACCATCAACATAGGTCTCAAGAGCATCAATCGTCCAGTCATCGCAAGTTCCAACTTGACTTGTACGAACTTCGTCAAGGCTAAACCGAACTCCGACTTGTGAATAAATATCGTTCACTTCGTCGAACTGATCACGAATCAAATCTTCATCCCAGTTGAACAAGGACGATTCTCCGCCGTTTTCAACAACGAAAGCCCTCACATGCAAGACTCTCTCTTGAACAACTGGCAACCAGAAACACGGTTGCGATTCTTCATCACTAAATCTGGCCTCAACCTCAAACTCGCCATTCACGGCCGTTGCCGCAACACGTGCATACCAGTCATTGCCCATACGCCATTGAGAAACTATTCGTCCAGGACCGGAAACACGCCGGAATACTTCGTTGGTCAAAGCGAACGTGTCTCCTGCCGCGAGTTTGACACTCACCTTGAGGATGGCATTTGTACCATAAACTAACCGGGACGGATTCATGATCGGTCCCGTTCCATTGAACCTTTCCGTATTGACAAGCTCACGGATCGGCTCGATGACCTGGTAACTCGTTTCGTCCGACAGATCGTTGCCCTCTTCGGGCGTCCAGGTCGCGCGGAGCGTGCCGCGACCCAGCACGGGGCACGACATGTAGACGG
>JAKSOY010000123.1 GCA_024405255.1 Kiritimatiellia bacterium | reverse complement strand
CGCGTCGCGCCGGCCTTGAACTTCTTGAACCACTCGCGGTAGAAGCCGTCGCCGTGGGTGATCGACTGGTAGGGTTCGACGCTCTCCACCTTCAGCATCTGGTTCGTGAAGTTGTCGTACTCGTCGATGATGACGTAGAGCGGAAGGTTTCTCTTGGGCATCGTCACCAGCAGATACGACAAGCCCCCCGACCCTTCCGCGCGTTCACAAGAATCAACGAGGTCCGCATCGAGCAGTTTCCGATAGTGGGATATGAAATCCCGGGTCGCCTGGGAAAGATAGACGTTGAACTTCTCCTCGAGGGACTTCCCCTCACAACCGCCCACGAGCGAGAAGTCGAGTTTCAGCACATAGAAGGAATTCACATAAGCCGTCGGTCGCGCACCGATGGCGAGTCCGCCGAAAAGTTCCTGGAAATCGTCCTTTCCTGCGATATCGTAGTAGTGCGCGAGCATGTCGACGAAGAGCGACTTGCCCATCCGCCGCGGCCGCACGAAGAAGACCTTGCTCGAACGCAGTTCGAGTTCGCGGATGTACGGCGTCTTGTCGACATAGTACAACCCACCCTTGCGCACGGTCGCAAAATTCTGCTCCCCGTAGGGGATGATGTTCCTTTCAAGTTCAGCCATGGCGAGGATTATATCAAAAAAAATGGCAATGTGGCAAAGTTTCTGCTTTTCTCGCTTGCGTCATGGGACTTTTCATCTTATAATATTGACAGCTATTTTGAAAGGAGTCCTTTATGAAATCAGAGCAGAAATCCGTCATTTGCCTTGCCCTTGTCGCAGCCGTCATGGTTATCGCCGCCTGCACGCTTTCCTGGTGCTGGAAGAATCGTGATACGAATGAAACGCGCAAGGCCGCCCGTAAGGCCGCACAGCAAGCCGTGCGCGCAGCCACGGCCGAAACGGTGCTGCCGACCTTGCAGAAGCTTGTGACGGAAAAGTCGCGGCACATCTGGTTCAAGCCCAAGGACGAAAAGGAACAGTCGAAGTGGAAATTCTGGAATCTCCGCTGGGGTGATCGTCCTTCGGTCACGGCCGACTATGTGGGCCAGCTTACCGAGGACCAGTTCATCCGCTTTGCGGGCGACGGCGGCAAGACGCCGGCCAATGTGAAGGTGTTGAAGGAACTTCTCGCCTTCTCCGCCGAACTCCTCAAGAACCCCGACCTCTCCAAGAACGCCGCCCAAGCGCTGAGCGAGCGCCGTCTCGACGGCTTCTTCCTCGCAAACGATTTCGACGGCGCCATCAATCTGCTCGAGAAGGAAGGCCTGCCGAACCGCACACCCGCCTGGGCGAAGGCGACAGCCGCCAAGCTCCGCGCCCACAAGGCGATGGAGGCGAAGAACTGGCCGGAAGCCTGTACCCAGATGCTCGCCTTCATCGACTTCATGCTTTCGGACGAACAAAAGGATTTCGAGGACTGCGACCCGACGACCGGCATCGTCTATTCGCGCGACTGGGTCGTGGCACGCAACTATCTGCGCTGCGCCCAGTTCATGAAGGATGCCAACAACGCGGCCAAGAGCCAGGAATACCGCGATCTCGCCGGCAAGTACTTCAAGACCGCCCTTGAGAAGATTCAGGACGACGAAAGCTCCCTCAAGGTCCTCGTGCAGGAAATGAAGGACAACAACTTCCCGGTGGAACTCAAGAAGCCCGAAGAAAAGAAACCCGCCGAGACCAAGCCGGCGGAAAAACCTGTTGAAGTGAAGCCGGCGGAAAAGCCCGCCGAGGCCAAGCCTGCCGACGTGAAGCCTGCCGAGACGAAGTGAAGATTCTGTTTCTGTTCATCGACGGGGTTGGGCTCCGTCCGCCGGCTGCGGACAACCCCGTTAATCCTGAAGTCTGCCCCGCGCTCTGCCGTTTGATCGAACGGCACGCGAAACCTATTGACGCATGTCTCTCGGTCGAGGGGCTTCCCCAGTCCGCCACAGGCCAGGCGACGATGTTCACGGGCGTCAACGCCTCCCAGACAATGGGCCGCCACTGCGAGGGCTATCCAGGGCCCGTTCTGCGCCGCACGATCGAGGAGGGCAACCTCTTCCTCTCCCTGAAGGCGCGCAACAAACGCGTCTGCTTTTCCAATGCCTATCTAATCGACTCGCCGGACGAATTGCAGATGCGCCGCTTCAAGAGCGTGACGACTGTCATGGCGCTTTCCGTTCCGGAAGTGATTTCGACGCTCGACAAGCTTGAGGACAATGAAGCGCTGCTGCAGGATCTCACGCGCGAAACGATCCAGGACCGCTATCCCGACATCCCGCTCATCACCCCCGAGGAAGCCGCCGAACAGCTTTTCCGTCTCGCCCGTGCGAACGACTTCACGCTCTACGAGTTTTTCCAGACGGACGTCGCGGGGCACTCGTCGGACTACGCGCGCGCCTGTGGCGTGTTGCGTCTCTATGACCGTTTTCTCGCCACGCTCGTACGCTTCACGGAAGCCGCCGGCATCACCCTCGTCATGACCTCCGACCACGGGAACATCGAAGCCGTGAACGAACGCGGCCATACGCGCAACCCCGTGCCGTTTATCGCGTTCGGACCGCACGAGGAGGAAATCCGCGCCGAGGTGACTTCGCTGGTCGACGTCACCCCGACGATTCTGAAGTACATTTAACGCCCGTACTTCGGGAACGACACCGGCGACGGAACCGGCGAATAGAACACGAGTTTCGCCAGCACCACGTAGTCGAGGACGTCTTCCAGCTTATAGTCGCCCGACCGGCGAAGCCCGCGGTCCTTGCCCGTGGGGAAGCTCATGTGGAACGTATCCTCGCCCGAATAGCCGTCGATCAACACGATGTCGAGCGGATAGTACGAATTCGTATCCGGCGGCACGATCTGATTCTCCCGGATGAGCATCACCGGCTGCGCCAGCGTGATCGATTCGCGAATGCGCCGGGAAAACGCCGTGATCGTTTCCTTCTCCACGGGGATGATGATGCTCTCCTTCGGCGGCTTGCGGTACCCGAGCGCCGCAAGGAAGGTCTTATCCCACCCCGCCCCGAATTCACGCCGACGCAATCCCGCCTCTTTCACGAACCGTGTCATGCGTCCCTGCAGCTCGCCCGTCTCGGCCAGTCGGAAATCAGGACGGCTGTCGCTCGGATGGAAATGGATGCGCGTCATGTCGAACGGCGCCCGCGCCTTCGGCGGATACCCCGGCAGCGCCCGATAGTACGCCGCCAGCGACATGAACGTCAGAAGCGGATTCGCCGTATCGTGAACATCGTGCTTGGTCTGGAAGTACCACCTGTTGTAGTAGAAGTTGCCACGGATATGGTCCGTCAGCAGCGGCGCCACCTGGTCGGGCACATCGTCCAATGTCGGCAACGTGACTTTCTTCTCTTCCGCACTGTAGGTGATGCCGTCCGCATTCTTCACATAGGCACGCACATAATACGTCTTCCCCGGCATCAGCCCGAGGATGCGTCCATCATACCGATCGCGATGATAGAGCGGGAAGCGTCCACGCAACAGCGTCGGATGCGGCGTGACATCATAGCAGAATCCGTATTCCGTCATCAGCGGTTCACCACGGTAGAGGACATCGCAATGCGCCCGGAAGCTCGTGGGCAGCAGTTCGTCGACTTCCGTGAGCGCCACCTTCGGCAGCAGGCTGGACGAAATCTCGCGCGCCGCCAGCTTCTTCTTTTCGACGGTCAAATCGAAAGTCGCGCCTTCACTCGAGAACTTGATGTTCTTGACGGAAATGCCCGCCGGAATGAGGTTCGGCAGACGCGCAGCCGGATTCGACTCCGCGTCAAACTTGTCCCCCTCGCGGAAGAAGGCCTCGCTCGTATGCCCGTTGAGCGCACGGAAATACGGATCGTTCGGACGGTACGTGTAGCACAGATCCGGCGGTCCCATCATCGGCGACGAGAACGTGACGTTGATGACGTGGATGAGCAGGCCTTCCTGTCCCGCCGAACCGATCGGCGCCTTTTCATCCTTCACATATTCGAGGTAGAACAGATAGTTCGGATGCGCCGACGGCACGAAGCACCCCAGCGCCTTGTCGCCCGCCGGATTCGTCGCACGCGGCGAAATCGTATAGGTGCCGCTCTGCGTGTACATCGGATAGGATGTCGCCGGCAGAAAGCCCTGGTAGATGTAGCGGCAATAGGCAGGCCCCGTCGGACCCCACGCCCACGGCAGCGACGGGCTGCCCGGTAGACCGTCGTACTTTTCCGTCGCGTGATAGAAGTCCGGCGCACCGAGCACGTGGCCCAGTTCGTGTACCATCGTGCCGCCGTCGCCGGGATACATCACCTGCGGAATGCTGTTCGGCCACAGCGGATCGCGCCACGGAATCGGCGGCTTGTACATGCCGATTTCATCCGTGCCGTCTTCCTTCTTCGGATAGTGCGGACGCAGCAGGCGTTCCACACGTTCCGAATTGAGCGCACGGCAATAGCAATAGCAGGTGACCGACGCTTTGCCCGACGGCGACCCCTCAAGATAGCCGAAGCTCTTCGAGGCCGCCAATGCGGCCGCGCGCAGTTCCGCCGCCCGCGCGCCGCCTTCGCCACCGCCGAACCCGATGCGGTTCGAAAAATGGTCGTGCCGGCAATAGTACCCCAGCGGATGCGGCGCCTGGTAGGGCCGCGCAAATGTACGCAGCACCGGCCACGTGATGCCTTGCGAATACTCTTTGTAATAGTCGGAAATGGTACTCCCGCGCACACGCGAGAGAGACTTTACGCCCTGCGCAAGATCGACATCTTCGCAGTCGGGGAAGGTAATGAAGATCACGTCCACCACAAATTCGCCCGTGAACACCGGCTTCGTACGCTTCGGCGCGAAAGAAGCCGCCGTCACCGAGCGATTTGCGGCCCGCGGACGAAACTCGTCGGCCACATGCGATGTACTTTTGCCACTGCTGCTTCCACTTCGCCGCGTGGACGAAGTGGAGGTTGAGGAATGGCGCGTCGTCCGCGCGGCGGTCGCGGCCAGTGCCAAACACACGGCCGCACACGTGATCAGAATCCGCTTCATTTCGCCTGCGCCGCCTTCCCCTTCTTCAGAATCAGCAGCACAATGCAGCCCACAGCCACCGCAATCAGCGAAATGCCGACGACCGGACGATACACGATCCACGCAATGCCCGCCGTAATCAACGAACCCGCCGCCGCCAGCAGGAACGAGACAAGACCCACGCCGATACCCACAATGTTCCGCAGAAGCGGAATCACGTCCACCAACGTGGAAATTGGACCAAACACCATCTTGAATCCGGTGAACATGACGAGAAAGCCGATCAGGCGGAGGAACCATGTCAACTTCGTATTCGATTTCTGCGCGTCCGTGAACATCGCCGCCGCCGCAATCAGGCCCTCACGCTGCAATGCGATCGTTTCGCCGTCGCTCGCCACCCACGGAACGAACGAGTTGCCCTTCTGCATCTGGCAGAGCGAAATGTCGTGCGGCTCGACGAGCGTGAACGTCACGCGCAGATCGCCCACCTGCGGGCTCACCGCCACATCGCGCGTCACGACGGCATTCGCCACCGCCTGTCCCGCCGCCTGAGCCGCAGCCGCCAGAGGCGAAACGCCTTTCCCCGCCGCCGGCTGCGCCGTCGCGGTCGGAGCCGTACCCGGAAGATAGATGACGCCGTTCACGAGCGACGCACCCTTCAGCGCTTCCGGCAGCTTGAAGTCCTGCGGAAACGCAAACGGCTTCGAACCGCTAATCCTCCGGATGTTCGTTTCGGACAATTTGAACGCACCGAGCGTCACCTCCTTCGCATAGAGGTCCTGATCCGAAAACGCCGACGCCGTACCGGGGTTTTCATGCCCCGCCTCTTTGAACTTCGACGAATCGACCGGACGACGGCACCACGCCTTCTTGTACGTGTACGTCGTCTTCTCGATCGTCTTGTCGCCCTGCTTCTCGCGCTTGACGTCCGCATTTTCCACCCACTGGTAGTATTCCACCGAACGCGAAAGCTTGATCGCCGTCGCCCGCACGCCGAACGGCGCATCCGACAGCTCTTCCTTCGTCTCGGCACGTCCGCTCACATGCACGAGCTTGCCTTCGTTCGCCGCATCGACCTTGTCGGACGGCACGCTCACCACAGCACCGGCGCCTTCGGCCAGACGGCGCGCCGTCTTCACCGCGCGTCCTTCATTCCAGAAGAGCAACGCACCCGCGCCGAGAATGAACACCACTCCCGTCAGTACGCCCTTGATCGAGGATCCCATCCGCTCAAGCCAGCCGGCTTCGTGGACTTCCCGAGTTTCAACGACCGCCATTCTGCGACTCCTTTTCTTACTGTGTGATTTTGAACAAACTTATTCGACCCGCAACTGGAAGAAGCGCGAGGTTCCCGCCGGCGCCGCAAACGGCTGCGGCGTAATCGGGAAGACATGGCCGAAGGGAAGCGACTCCGTCGCATTCGGCAAAGCCTCCAGTGTGGGCGCATGATAGAGACGGATCTCGCCATTGACCGTCCGGGCGGACTCCAGACCATGCTGGAAGAGACGTCCGCCGATCGCAATCGTGCCGTCCGCATTGACGACAATCGTGGGAATGTCAATTGCGATTTCAGGCGTCGTTTCGGGCAACGCATTCACGAGATAGCACGCACGCAACACATCCTTGTCGCCGGCAAACGCCGTGATCGCCGCCTGGCCTGCAGTCGTCTGCGCCAAACCGTTCAACCACACGCGCACGGACTCGTCCTTGGCGATCGCCTTGCGTATGCCCTTCGCACCCGTCGAATCCGTCGGCGGAATAAAGGACGGCTTCCATTGCGCTTCCGTCGTCACGACTCGAGCCAGATCAAACGCGAGGAAGCTCGCGCCCGTGCCATCGCATGCCGCATTGAACCACGAGGTCTCGACATGGCCCGTCAGCAAGGACGAACCCGTAGCGTCGAATACGGCGAGTTCCACCTTGCCGTTCGTGATCTTCGCCGTCGGCCAGTCGTCCGCCTTCGTCAGCTTCACCGACCCGCGCGGCGGAATCGAAACGCCCTCCGGCAATGTCAGATCGAGCGACGGCGCATCATTGCCCGTCTTTGTGCACGTGAGGCGCACGCCCGAAAGATCCAACGTCGCATCCGACAGCAGATTCGTGAACACGATGAACTCGGAGCCGTCGCCCGTGTTGCCGGCGGCATCTTCGTCTGCCGAGCAGCTCATCACTTCCGCGAAACGCAGCCCGCGCACGAGCGGGCTGTCCTCCGGCGCAACCGCGCTCGGCAGGTCGACGCTTTCAAGGGCGCTCCATTCACCCGAGGAAGAACGCAGACGCGCGCGGATCTGAAGACCCGTAGCCGGAACGACAATCGCACCCGTACCACTGCCGTAGGTGGCGTAGTCGAGCCCCAGGTCGAAGTAGATGTCGCTCGAGGCGCTCTGATTCTGATGGAGCTCGACCGCAATCGTATTGGAGCCCGCACGGAGCAGGCCCGCCGGAATCGTCACGACGCGGCTGATTTCCTCCTTGTGCGCGCTGCCACCGTCGGAGAACGTGGAATACGTCGCGTTCTTGGCAAGGTAGAGGCGATCCACCTCGGTACCGTTGATGTAGATGGCATAGCAGTCGTCATAGAGGATGTTGATGCGAACACTGGCGCTGGTGGCGGCTTCAGCCGGCAGCGTGAAGGTCTTGCGGAAGTAGTAGGTGTAGACCTGCGTCCCCGACGAAGCGTGGTTGATGTACTTGTGAAGCGTTGTGCCAATGGTCTCGGTCGCGGTGGAACCGTTGAACCCGAGGATGCCGTTGCCCGAACCCCAACTGGAGGTGTTGGCATAGTCCTTCGCGTACCAGGCACGTCCCGCCGAATCGGCGGCGGGCTGGTTGCCCCAGTCGTAATACTGCCAGGACGACTTCTTCGAGAAGGCCGCATGATAGACGATCCCGGGTGCCGTGCCGTTGAAGGTTAGCGCCCCCGTCTTGACCGAACCGCCTTCCAGACGCGGGTCGGTTCCATCCAAGGTGTAGTAGACGGTCCCCGTGGAGGACTTCGAGAGATAGAGTTCATCGCCGGTGGCTAAAACCTGTCCATCCAGCACATGCGCCCCGTTCACCGCCGTCACGCGCGGCGCATCGATGGACGGGTACCAGCCGCGGCTCCGATAGAATCTGAGCAAATAGCTCCCCCGCTGCTCGATGAACGAGATGCGGTTGTTGCAGGCCGAGATCCATTGGTCGCGTGTAAAGCTGGAACTCTTCGCATAGCCCCAGCGCGCCGACTCGCACACCACGGCGTCATCGAGTTCCGCCATCCGCTTCTCAAAACGCTTACGCCCCTCGGCCGCCGTCATCGCCCCGCCCTCCTTCAGACAGTGCTTGAAGAAGAGGTCCGCCGCCATCATCTTGTACTCGGCATTGGCGAAGAGCTTGTACTGCAGTTCCGCCGGATTGAAGTTCTTATACTGCTTCATGTTGGCATGGGCCGCTTCCGTACCACGCGTAAGCTTGTCGGAGGATACACCTTCGCCGTTCGTACCGAGCGAATGCTCGGCATCGTGGCGATGGTAGACCCAGCCCACCTTCGTGATGCCGCCGAGCGTGTTGGTGCCGCTGTGGCGATTCCAGAGCTGGGCGTTGTTGTTCGCCTTGCTGCTGTCACTTGCAGACGGCGAGTCCGAGTCGCCTGCGAAGTGCGATGTAATCATGTAGTTGAACACGTTCGTCGGATTGAGGTAGATCGGGTAGGCAGGGTTGCGCGTACCGTCCGGATTGAGTCCCTGCACCCTCTTGTAGTTCGCCGGATAACCGGACCCGTACCCCTGGTTCACGGAGATGTTCCAGAAGTCGTACCAGCCCGTCTCGTCGCCTTCCACGATCTGCGTCACATAGCCCGGCTGCGAGGTGCGCACCACATCGTAGTCCTCCGCCGTACCGCCGAAGTACGTCTCGCCGAAATCGCCGCACGTGCGCTCTTCCGTCTGATAGACGCCCCAGTAGATGCCGTTGATGAAGAGGTTGTAATAACGGCTGCGGTGGTAGGACTCACCGAGATCGCGCTGCGAATCGCGCGAGAAACATTCTTCGATGAACGTGAACTGGCCGTTGCCGTTCGCCCACGAGTAGTTCTGCGCCGTACGCAGGTCGACCTTGTCGAACGCACTCGCGCCCTCGTCTTCGAAGAGCGGATACTTGAGCTTGCTCATGCCGTACTCGTTGCGGAAGAAGAAGCGGAACGAATGCTTCGGATAGGCGGTGCCGCGGCTGTAGGCGCCGCGAATGCGCACACCGCCCGGCACGCTGAAGCTCGCCGCCGCATTGGTGGGCGAGAACATCTCCAGCATCATGCCGCGCTCCCAGGCGCGTCCACTGCCCGTCGCGTTCACATAGATGCCCGTCGACGAATTGAACAGATTCTGCGGGTCGATCACGAGCGAGATCGTCGCAATCGAGTTCGTGAACCCGTTGAGCAGACGCGGCCGCCAGGTGGAGCTCCCCGTGATGCCCGAACTCATGCCATAGGCCATCGCCTGGCTGTTAATCGCCTTGTTCCCCGGGAATCCCGTCGGCGTGCCGGACTGCGTCAGGACGTCGTTGAGGAACAGGTACGTAGCCGACGAATCCATCTGCAGGATGGACTGCGCGTTCGGCACCGCCGCGCGGATGACGGTCGTGCGCGAAATCGTGAGCGGTCCCGTGTAGCGCGTCTTGCGCGTCGTCGGCGAGCTGCCGTCGAGCGTGTAGTAGATCGCCGCGTCCGGCCGGTCCGGACACGAAAGCGTGAGCGTAAACGTCGCCGTCTTGTACCCGTGCGGTTCGGAGAAGACGACCTTCGGCGTGGGCCCGTCCTTCGCATCCACGCCGTTCGCCTTGCCCGGTGTCGCCTTCGGGAAGTAGTAGGCCATGTCGCCACCCGCCTTGCTCCACAGCAGTTCGGCCGACAGCAGCATTTCCGGATCCGCCGGATCGTCGTTCGCCACCGTGATCTTGAGCGTGTTCTCACCGGCGACAAACAGCGAACTCGGCACATCGAACGTTTCTTCCACAAGCGCCGCCCCCTTCGCGCGCGCGCCGTTCGGCACGACCTCGGCGAAGACGGACCCGTTCAGCTTCGCCGTGAAACCGTCCGCGTAACGGATGTGCAGCTGAATCGTATCCGCCGGCGCGGGAACCGCGTCCAACGTGAACGACGCACGCCAGTCGAAAGCGCCCACGCCCTGCACCGCCTCGCGGATGTTCGTCGCGAGCTGGGCGGCATAGCGGCCCGTATGCGTGAACGCACAGCCTTCGCCGCCCACGAACGTGAACTGCGCCGCATCTTCGTCCGGATCGAGTTCACCCGCCCCGACGCGCAGCTCGGGCGCGACCTGTCCTTCACGCGCCCACGACACGAGCTTGACGTCATACGCGCCCGCTTCGGCGAAACTGAAGGTGGCCGAGGTCGTCGGCGCTTCAAGTTCCCATGTCACGCCACCGCGCGAAACGACGAGCGTTGTCGCACCGGCACCGCCGACGGCAAAAGTCCACAGACCCGCTTGCGGAACCTGAATCGTCCCTTCGGCGACAAGCGCACCATACCGCGCGGCAAATCCATTCGCCGCCGTGAGCGTGGCCGTCACATTCGTCGTCGGCACCGCGCCGGAGGCCCAGTTCACCGCATCGGCCAGCATCGCCTCCGCCGTCTCGGCATCCTGCACCGGCGCTTTCAACGCGCAACCCACCACGGTAAAGCCCGTACCCACCTCGGCGGACGAGCCGATCGTGCCTTGCGCCGGCGTCCATGCACCTTCGTCCACACGCCATTCCGCTGCGCCTCCGCGCGCCACAAGCGTCTCGGCATGATTGCCCACGCCGATGGAGACGTCCTTGATCTGCTGCCCGAACGTCACCGAATGGACCATCTCGCCTTCCGGCGTCGCCAGGAACACCGTCTCGCCGTCGCTTGAAAGTCCGATGCGCGTATAGGCTTCGTTCGGCGCGAAATCGAGGTAGCCGGTATCCGCCCACACAACCTTGTAGCCGCCGGCGGGGATGATGCACGTGCCTTCGATCTTCGACCACTTGGACGGCTTCTTCGTCGGATTGTCCGAAAGGTACCAGCCCGAGATGTCGACATCCGTTTCAGACTTGTTGTGGATTTCGATCCAGTCAAGTCCCTCCCCGCGATTCGCCGTTTTGAGCGTCGTCCCGTTCGAGGCCATGATTTCATTGATGACGAGAATTTCAGACGGCGGAATCACGTTTGGACGCCCCGTTTCCGGCAGCGTCATGTCGCCGGACATCGGAAACACCATCGTCGGATTGTCGAGGAACGCACCTGTGTGCGGCGCAAAGGTGACGGCGACAAACGCCCCCACGGGGACCTGATACGTTCCATCGGCCGCCGGCGTCAGCAACGCGCCATTCGCCTTGACCGACACAAGCGACATCCAGTCGATTTCGGGAATCGTGAGCGTTGCGTTCGCCACCTCCCGCGTCGTCTGCGCCCGCAAGTCCGTGAGCTCGCCCGAACCGATGCAGCCCATGCCGACGATCTCCGCCGACTGGTCGGCAAAAACGATCGGCGACCATTCGCCGGAGGAAGCCTGCAGCACAACATCGTCCACCACATACTTCACCTGCCGCTGGCCGTTGAACGTACGCAGACAGATCTTGATGCATGCCTCTTTCTCGACATCCGGCACGGCGCCTGTCAGGCGCGTCCACACATTCGACGTTCCACGCGCATCCTTGACAAGTCCCGCAAAGTACAACGCCCCATTCTGATCGAGCACCGTCACGGCGCCCTTCATCTGCGGATCGACTTCCGGCGTATCCATACCGGCCGAGAACTGGATGTTGAACGAAACCGTCACCTCGCCTTCGACCGTCGAAGCCGGCGCGAGCGGCACAAACTCCAGAGGCGTCGTTTCCACGGTGCCGAACAAAAGGCTGCGCGCGCCCGATTCGCCGGCGAGCTCGGCACCTTGCGTACCCGTCCATGTACCCACACCGGGCACCACGCGATCGGCTCCGTCTTCCGGCCACACCAAGTAGTCGGCAATGCCCGATTCAAACCAGTTCGCACCGAAGACGGACGAAACGCACAGAAGGCCCAGAAGGACCAATCCCCATCTCTGCATCGTTTTCATTTGTATCGGATCTCCCTTCTTCGCGACTGCGTACGCTGCCGCTCTTCCAACTTCTGCTGCCGCGCCGTCCGCTCGTCGGCCCGACGCTGATCCGCCGTGCGACCCGCTTCCGAGTAGGAACGCTCCGTTCCCACCAGCACAGGACGCGTAAAGCCGTTTCGCGACAGAATCGCCATCACCTTGCGCTTCAACCGCCAATCCGTCATGTCGTCCGGCGCGCCGATGTAGATGGTGTCGGTCCGCTGGTAGGCCGAACGCCGAAGAAGTCCCGGCAGATCCTCAGGATCCACGAATTCACCACGGAACGTCACCCCGCCCGCTGCGGTGATCGCAACGTCGGGATGCTTGGAATCGCTTACATAATGCTCCGTCTCACAACCGCACAGGAAACACACGGTTGCAAGTATTAAAAACAGCGGGTACTTCATGATAGTTTAGATTATACCAAAAATCCGCACCGTTGTGTGACGAAAAATAGACAATATCGCCGAGAGACGGGATATGGGAACAATTGGAGCGGGCGATGGGAATCGAACCCACGTAAGAAGCTTGGGAAGCTCCTATTCTGCCATTGAATTACGCCCGCA
>JAKSOY010000122.1 GCA_024405255.1 Kiritimatiellia bacterium | reverse complement strand
AGCGGCACGTTCGTCACCACCTCCGCATCGGCCCTCTCGACCGGCGGCAGGGACAGCGGCCCCGACGCCCAGACGGACGCCACTGACACAAACATCAGAACTGTCATCGCTCTCTTCATTCGAGAGATAGTATACATTTTTTACTCCTTCGTGTGAACCAAAATCATCACTTACCGATATACGGCGGTCACCGGTTCCCCTTCACCCGGTTGTGCGTCTTGCAGCACATCTGGCAGTTCTTGACATCGGTGGCGCCGGCCGTCGTATCGATCGTCATGTTGGCGGCCCGCCTCGCAATTGGCGAGAAGGTCCAAAGCCGCCCGACCGCGAGCGCCGCCTGGGCGCCCGTCGCGACGACATTGCCGGCCGTCAGCGCACCCCCGCTCCGTTACCGGTAAGCGAACCGAAACAAAAGGCGTAAGTCCCCGTGGTATCGGTCGGGCACAGTCCCAGTTCCAAACCATACACGTCGGTGTCTTTGACGCCCGTATCGACCCAGGCATTGGCGGCATTGCACCAGGCGTAGTCAAGCAGTTCATAGCCGTCGGTCATGAAGAGGCGGAAATAGGCGTCGGGCGGCATGCCGATATCCGCGAGCGCCACGGAGAACGTGCCGCCCTCGGCCGGAACGGCTTCGCTCAGCGTGCAGGCGTTCGGCCAGGACGCCCGGCTGGGGGTGCGGTCGATCGGCACGAACTTGTTCGCCGCGCCGATGGTGTTGTCGTAGGCGAGTTCCAGCTTACAGCCGGTCAAGAGCCCCGCCGGCACATTCACCACGAGTGCCGTTGCATCGTCGTTGATATCCATCGTCACCTCGGCGCCCATTAAAGAGAGCGCCGCGCACGAAGCCAAAACGCCGATTCCAATTGTTTTCATTTTCATGCCAGCTTTCTTATTCGAGTTTTCGGGTTTCCCCAATCGATCCCGCTCAACCGCATCAGCGGTTTCTCAAGGTCACAACAATCATTATACCAAAACACATCTTTCAGCAGAAGAGGAAAACGAATTGACTTCTGTCAGACAATTTTGCTACAATGTACACACAATTTAGAGGAGAACGCAACATGACAAACGATGCCCGCTTCAGTATGCGCCTGCCGCAAACAGCCTTGGCCTTTGGACACGAATATGCCGCAGAACACAACATGACGCTTTCCGAGTTGCTGCTCGGATATCTCAATCGGCTACAGGCAACTGTTAATGTCAGGAACACAACCAGAAAACGCCGTCGTCCAGTACGGAACATCGACAAGTACATCGGTATTGTCAAGGGAGCTGAAAACGTCACTGACGAGCAACTTGATGCCGACAGGTTTAAATACCTCACGGAGAAATACTCATGAAGGTCATGATTGACCTTAATATCATTCTAGACATCACTCAAAAGCGTCTAGACTTTTTTCGCGAATCCGCTGATGTCTGCAATTCGCTGTCGGCAAGAAACAGCCTTGTCGCTGCGCACCTCGTCACGACAGCCTTCTACATGATGCGCTGTTTTGGCGCAGAGGCCCAGAATGACACGTTGGACTTCATACTCAACAACTTCACCGTCGTCCCCTGCAACAAGAAAATCCTGAGTGATGCTCGCGCCCTTGAATTCACCGACTATGAGGATGCCGTTGTCGCCGCGTCCGCCAAACACGCCAAGTGCGCCTACATCATCACCCGAAACAAGCGTGACTTCGTAAATTCGCCCGTTCCCGTACTAACCCCCGGCGAATTCCTGACGAATTCCTATCCGTAATCAGACCCTGCGCCGAAGGCCGAACAACGCCCCCAAAAGTACGGCGAAGGTCGAGCCGACGGACAGGAGCCCCAGCGCCTGTTTACCCCGTTCGGACGGCGGATCGGACTTCGGTCCCGGCGCGGGCACATCGGTCTTCTGGAGCAGCAGCAGCGAGGCCGACTGCTGATCCGCCCGTTTGACGCCTTCATGCGCCGAAAGCGAATAGGACCCCGCAATCTTGAGCTGGCCGCCGCGCAACCGCGTTTCAATCGTCTTGTCCACCTGGAACGAGGTCGCATTCGCGAGAATGAAACGCGTCCCTTCCGTCACCTCGCGTTCGGCGGTTTCCGCAAGATGCGCGCCCAGCGAATCGCGGATCATCGCTCCGCCCTCCTGCTGCGGCACGGCCACATAGACCTTGCCGCCGCCCTGCTTCGCCACATCCTCGGCCGCCGCATTCGCCGCCCGCACGAACGACACATCCTGTACGGCGAGATACTTCGCGTCGACACGCGCAAGGTCGAACACGTTCACCGCCGCGACCACCGCCAGCACGGGTACCACCCACGCTCCTTTCCCCGCCAGACGCGTACGCACGAACTCGAACCCGTAGCCCGCCAGCGCGGCCACGCAGAATTCGAGCAGATGCACGAACTTCACCGGACACCGCATCGTATCGCCGAACGGCAGCACATAGACAAGCTTGTAGAACGGCGTGAATCCGCCGAGCGCACAGAGATAGACGAGAACCGCCGCCCCCACCCAGAACGGCACGTCGCGTCCGTCGGACGAAACGGCCGACGGGTCGTTCGCCACCCGCTTGCGCAGAACCCAGCCGGCAACTCCCGCCAGCGCGAAAAGAAGCGAAAGGACACCGAAATAAAGCGAATGCTGGCGATAGGGCATCCAGTACTCGTCACCGCCTTTGAGCTCTTCCCCGGTCACAGGGTGGCGTCCACCCGCCCCCGCCGGGACAATGCCATGCTGCCCGAGGCGACCTTGGTACGGCGCATTGCCGGGCTTCTTGTAGATGCGCGGATCGTTCGATCCGCCATGGATTTCCGGCAACGCGAATTCAAGCGTGTCTTCCGGCGGCAACGACCAGCTCGTGCAGAAGAGCCAACGCTTCTGGGCCTTCTGGGCCTTTGCCGCGGCATCGTCCGCGCCTGTCGCCGACGCATCCGAGCCCGAACCGGCAATCTGCGCCTCGCGTCCCGCGAGGTCGTGGAAGATCGCGTGGCCGAACTGCGGCAGACCGATCAGCAGCATCGCCAGCGCGCACACGCCCAAACCCGCGAAGAGGCGTCCCCAGGCGAGCGTCCGGCGTTCACGCACAAGACACCACACGCCATAGGCAAACGTCAGCAACGTGAAAAGCAGCCAAAGGTCGGGCTGCCGCGCACTGCCCCACGCAAGCACGGCGCCCAACAGGGCCCAGCGGCTCCAGCCGCCCTTCCGGACGGCACGGTCCGTGAGGCCGAAGGCGAAGGGACCGTACATCATCCAGATGAACCAGCCGAGGTGTCCCGCCGAAAAGAGCGTGAAGCAATAGCCCATCAGGCCGAACGCAGCTCCTCCGCCGTAGGAGGCAACCAGAGAAAGTCCACGCCCCCGCAGATAGAAGACGAGCCCCAGCGCCGCGAGCCAGGCCGCCAGCGCGAACTGGAGTTCCTGCCAGAAATACATGCCACCGAGCACATGCATCAGATCGGACGGGACAAAATCCTTACCGGCCCACACGCTCGCCAGCCAGGCGGAAGCGTCGTTCACCGCGTATGTCGTCGCACAGTCCGGCGAGACAGGCGCGAAGTCCAAGGACCACGTTCCCCAGAAAATCGCCGCCAGCGCCACAGCATACACGCCCGTAAACACAAGAAAGGCCAACACCGCCGGCTTCTTCACCCATTCGACAATCTTCATTTTCATCCCCTTCTCACTTTCAACGCTTCAGCTTCTCGACTCTTCAACACTCACCAGGTCACCTGCTGCACATCCGCCGCCGTGAACGCGGGGCGTCCCGTGACCTTGTTGCCCGTCTGCGAGAAGCCCGTCACACGGTTCAGCAGGAACGGTTTCTGTCCCCAACCCTTGTAGCGGCTCTTCGTATCGTAGACTAGTTCATGGTCTACGAAGACGAGACCCTTGACCGACTTCGCGTAGAGCAGCGGAACATCGAAGGTCTCGAACCTGTTCTGACGGAAAACGAGATTTCGATGGTAGGCCTTCTTCTGATTGCCGAGACGGCGTACCTCGGGATAGACCGAGAGGATGCCATTCGTAAACTGGAAACGACTCGTCAGGTTGTTGCGGAACACATTGTTCTCGACAAGCACGTCTTCGCACGCACCCGACTCGTACCATCCCTGCGCATCGCCCGCAAAGAGGATCGCCGCACCCGAGATCGTCTCGAAGAGATTGTCCTTCACCACCACACGCTTCGGCGTGGTGAAAAGGCAGCCGCGCGCACGGTTGTGCGTCACGATGTTGCCGACGAACGTCACGGACGGTTGATAGTCGGCATTCTCCACGGCGTCGCCGACGCCATAGTCGCTCGGCACATCCGCGCCCAGCACGAGTTCGAGTTCCCGTTCGTCCAGCTTGAACACCTTTTTCACCTTCACCTCCCAGCCGTTCTCAAGCGTGGGACCCTTGATGAACCGCAGCGTCTCCCCGGGCAGGAACGTCTCGAAACCGATGGACTGTCCATGCATATAGCGGCAGCGGATGCGGTTCGACGCCTTCTTTTCACGCACCGAAAGGCAGGTGCTGTGCACATTGATCGCATCGTCCATCATCGCTTCGAAGAAGCAGTTCTCAACGCGGATCTCGCCGCGGCAGTTGGAGAAATGCGTCGCATCCGCCGACACGGATCCCACGCGCCCCTCGCCCGCGAACATGCCGGCCGTACGGTCCGCCGCCTTCTTCGTACCACGGAATGTGATGTTTTCGCTCCGCTGGGCGACAAGCGCCATGCCGAAGCTGTTGCGCACAATGACATCCTCCAGCACCGTATTCTTGGCACGGTAGAGGACGATCGCCGGATTGTCGCGTCCGCAATTGCGCAGCGAAAGGATGTCACCCACCCTCACGCCCGCGCCGAGTTTCGACACATCACGGTCCAATACGAGCGTGCCGTCGTCAAGACGCGTCCCCGTACGAGGCAGCCCGATGTCGGAGGTCCGTTCGATGATTTCGTGCGTCACGCCGTCAAAGGCCATGCAGGACGAGATAGGCATCTTCAGCCCGCCCGCGCCCGTGAAAAGGATCCGACGCGAGTCCTTCTCGATTTCATAGGGGAAGCGCTTTTCGTCAATCTTCACCCGCGTCTTGCCGGGTTCGAACCCCGTGACTGTCACATCGAAGTTCTCGGACTCGGCATACTCGAAGTCGATGCCCTTGATCGTCACGTTTTCGGAATCCATCACGAGCGCCGCAACCACCGAACCGTGGAGGATGAATTTCGATCCGCCACCATCGATCGTCACGTCCTTGAGTCCGACGAGCGGCAACGCGACAGGATGGACCGCCGGATGATCGTTGTTGGACACATGAAACGAAAGCCGATGCGCCGTCGACGCGTAGAAATGATAGACGCCCTTCCGAAACGTCAGCTTGCCGGGACGCCCCGTCTCACGCACCCCCGAAATGGAGGACCGCACCATCCCGCCACTTTCGCACGGATTCGGAACAAACTCATAGCTCACGCCGCGATTGGACGGCTCAAAGGTGCTCGGGTAGAGCTTCAAGTCGCACCAATCGCAATGGTCGCTCCAGTTGTCGGCACCCGCGTATGTCTGCAGGTAGACGCGCTTGATGCCGGGCTTGAGCAGGACGGAAAATGAACGCGCCGCATCGCCGCGCTTCATGCGTCCGCTCTTCCAGAGGACCGAACTGCCGTCCGAAACGACGAACTCGACGCCGTCGCCCTCGATCTTGTCCTCATCGTCGTCAATGCCCACGCTGCCGCAGAAATCCATGATGCCCGCTGCATGCGGAATGTCGAATGGAATGAGGCTCGTCCCGTGTGCCCCGTAGCCGGACGCAAAAGTGCGCCCGGCGACCGTGAGCGGCTTGTCCAGGATCGACTTGTCGACCTTCAGGTGTAAAAGATCCTGACACGCCAACGGCACCAGCGCCGTCTCGGCACCGGCCCACGCGACGCACCCCATTCCCAGTCCGAGCAGGGCCAAAGACATTTTCACGACGTTCTTCATCGTTCCTCACCATTCAACCGTACGAGGATCGCTCTCTCAAGGGCCTCAGGCGAGGTCCTTGAGAAGACGCTTGACGCCGAAACCGTCACGTTCTTCGCGGAAGAGCGTCCGGTTGGCGGCCTCGTCATTGACAAAGCGTTCGGCCTTGCCGTCCCAGGTCAGCTTGCGCCCGAGCTTCATCGCCGTATAGCCGAGGATGCAGACATTGGACGAACACTGGACCTCCTCCACCGGATACCCCATCTCCTTGCGCGAACGCATCGCGTGCAGCCACTCGTGGTGGTGGGACTTTGTCCGCGGCAGCGGATTCTTCACCGCGCCGGCGATCAGTTCGGGCTTGCTCGCCTCGATGAGCTTCATCGGCTTGCCCTTCCCGCCCGGATCGGATGCCGTCGTCCGGGCATTGCCGCGCGAGCAGAAGATCCAGTCGCCCGACGCGCCGATGAAGCGGATGCCGCACGGATAGTCGCGCGTTTTACCGACCTTCATCACGCCGCCATTGGGATAGGTGAACGTGATGTCGCAATCGCCATGCACATCCCACAACTTGCGGCCCTTCGGATACTCGGCCGTGCCGACGATCGTCGTCGGCGCCGCACCGTAGCCCGCCAGGCCCCATTGGCCGATGTCGAGATGATGCGCACCCCACCCGGTGATCATGCCCATGCAGTACTGCTGGATCGTGAGCCAGCCGGGGCGGTCGAAGTCCACGCGTTCGGCACGCGCGCCGACGCCCCGCTTGTGGCTCCGCAGCCGGGAATAGGGTGCCTCCGGCGTCGAACCGAGCCACATGTTCCAATTGAACTCCTTCGGCAAGGGCTCTTCCGCCGGCAGGTTATACTCCTGCGGATCCTCCGGCAGACCGATCTCGGCGCGCAGCACCTTGCCGATACGGCCGTCGAACACGCATTCGACAGCACGGAGGAAATTCTCCTCGGTCCGCTGCTGGGTGCCCGTGCGGATGACGCGCTTGAACTTGCGCGCGGCGCGAATGATGGCGCGTCCTTCGCCAATGCTCATCGCCATGGGCTTCTGCAGGAAGACGTCCTTGCCCGCGATCATCGCCTCGATCGCCAGCGGCGCATGCCAGTGGTCCGGCGTGGCGATAAGAACGGCATCGATGTCCTTGTTGGCGAGCACCTGATGGTAGTCCTGCACACAACGCGCATCGCCCACAAGGTCACGGCCCTGGCGCCGCTTGTCCATCAGGAAGCGACGCATGTGGCGGGCGCGAACCAAGTCGACGTCGCACGTGGCGATGAAGCTGCACAGCTTGTTCCCGCCCTTCTCCAGACAGGCCGGCACGTTGTAGGCGTGGGCGATGCGTCCGCAGCCGATCACGCCGATGTTGATCTTGTTGCTCGGCGCCGTCGCACCCAGCACCGAAGCCGGCACGATCGTCGGGATCGCAAACGCGGTGCCCGCCAACAGACCGCCCTGTAAAAACGCCCGTCTCGAAACTTCATCTGCCATGATCTATTCCTTTCTTGAACTCATGTCCGCTTCACCACGCGCGGACAATGGTCATTATATCAAAAAAACGCCGCGTTTTCACGCGGCGTTTTCTATTTTATATTTGACATTCCCCATCGTCCCTCTGCGGCATCCGTGGACACCCCCAACCACCCCAAGACACTCAACGAAGTCATATTCGTGTTGATTCTCGCGATTTCACCGCACGAAACAGAAAACGCATATCGCGCGCCGCTGTCGACCGGGAAGAGAATTTCCTCGGTGCCGTCGTACATCACCTGTATAGTACCAGGGTAATGTCTCTCTATTTTCCCTTACCACCACTTGACGGGACCTGGCACGTCTCCCCTTCGGGGAACTCCTTGCAGGGTAGACGTTCAAGGCGGTAGAAGGAAAAGTCATCGACAAGCTCGCGTAGATCGAGCGGATGGACATATCCGAGCCGCTCGTCCACTTCATCACGCCAATCCTGGTAGGCCTGGGACTTCTCCTTGTCGTAGAGTGCCGCCCCCACATGCGGCTGGGTGCGCCGCTCATCCTCCGTCACGTACTTCAGGAACCCGCGCGTATGCACCCGCTTCCCGACCATCTCAAGCACGACGACCAACGGCTGTCGCCCGAAACGGACGACCCGATGGAACGCCGTACGCGGAACCACCTCCTCCGGCTCAATGAAGACGGCATCATCGAATTCATTCGTCCGCTTCGAGATGCGCCGCATCGCCCGAAGTAAACCGTTCTTGCCGTTCAGGTAGAGATGCCACTTGTAGCGTTCACCTTCCATACGCTCCGCCGAAGAAGAGACGTACGCGTCGACGTCCCCGTCGTTGTCCCCATCGTGAAAGACCGCCAGCACAGTCACCCTGTTCGTTATGTTCAAACGGCCTTTCACCTCCTCGCGATAGCGTTTCACAAAGGTATCGAATCCGGGCGGCGGAACAAGACCGCCCAGCGGACGCAGTTGCTCGGCGGGAATCGGCTTGTAGCCACGGTACCATCCACTCCACGGCACTCGCTTCATTTCGGGTCCCTGGTAGTTCTCCCAGAATGCGCGTTCAAGTTTTTCAAAACCGGGGTTACCCACAATGTCGTCAACCTCGTTTGGCAGGTCGTGGACAACGAGACGCCCTTGCTCATTCATCGTCAATACGGCATCTCTATGTTGGCAAGATACCTCTCGTAAAATCTGCGGTTCGTCAGCCACATATTCCGCTACCGCAATCTGCCTTCCAAGGAATGAACGAATCCCATGAGCGAAATCAGCCCGATAGAAAAGGCGTACCCTGGCAAAAACACGTAGGATCGCCTCTTTGCGAGTTACATCCAGAATCCTCCCTGTCTTTAATATCGCTTGACGATCCCTGTAAACGAGTTTCCACCCGGCTCCCTTGGGATCATTCTCCAAATAATCAGATACAAGAGCCTCCTCTTCGCCATCACCATCAAAATCGAAGAAGAAAGCGGACACGCCATAAAACCCATCTGCCGGGTCCATCCCGCAAAAGGCATCACTCCCTTTGACATAGTCATATATGAAATTCTCCCGAACGTCAGCACGGACAAGAAGAATCATCAGCAGCATCGAAACCAGTATCTCTATTTTTTTCATCTTCAGTACTCAGCTGTTCTTTGTATGTCATTAGTCATCACGGTTGAAACATATCTGTTCACATTTTCGTGTAACGTCCACGTTCCAGCCTCGGGATGGAACACTACCGGCATCCGCCGCATCCGCACCCTTCACACCCGTACCAGAGCCGCGCGCCTTCCGTCACCACGCAGCAGCCGCCCGTCCAGCAGAAGATCCCGCCCAGCCGGTCGTGCGTCTCGAAATCGACCGACGACTCGACCGAACCGTCCGCGCCCGACGTGAACTCGATCGCCACGGGCCAGCACACGTCGAAAGCCGGCTGCTCCCAGTCGCCCGTCTGCTCCACCACGGCTCCGTCAGGAGCCGTAACCGTGATCGGCACGGAGGACGACACGCAGTAGTGCGCGCCGATCAAGAGCGGCACGCAGTTCGTCTCGCCCGCGCGGGCGACGACGACGGGGCTCCCCAGCCGCGACGGTCCGTCGGCCCGGAAGAAGACAGGGGCAAGGCTCTCCGCCACGACCTTGACGAAGTAGTAGGCGTTGGTATTGACTTCTGCGGCCTTCGGCTCAAGGTCGACGCCGTCCGGTCCCGCAAACGCCATGAACACCCCGCCGCACACGCGGTTGTACCATTCGGCGTTCGTTCCGTGCGCATCGGGTCCCGCGACGAGCGGCTCGGGGTCGACCGAGTTCTCGAGCCCGTCGCCGTCATTCAAATGTAAAATGGAAAATGGAAAACGGAAAATTGCCTCCACCGCTCTAAACATTCTACGTTCTCCATTTTACATTTTTCATTTGACCGTACGCCGCGTTCTGCCAGGTAAGGATCAGGGAATTGCTCGGCGAGGTCGCATGCCAGAACAGGCTCTCCGCGCCCTCGTGCGGCAACATTCCCCACCTCCCTTCCGGAAGCAGCGAAAGGTCCGCTTCCGGGAACGGTCTCGGGAAATACGCCGTCTCGACATCGGGCTGGATCTCGCCGTATGAGTAGACAATTGATTGGTTGACGCCACACATGACTCATCGAACAATGAACACAAAAGCATGGCGTGAGCGCCTGGCGTTAATTTGCACAGACGCGGCATCCGGGCCGCTGACGCGAACCCGGGCCGACGACCATTCCACCAAAGGGACATCGCTATCGACGAACTGTCCTTCTGCAAGAACCGAACCTGTACCTTGCACATCGACCGACTCTAATTTCCAAACATCGGGGCATTGGGCTTTTGCCGACTTCAAGCGAAGTACAAGATGATGCGCGTCCGTCGTTTGGGAGAACAGGCTCATCCCGTCGGCATCACGTACGACGAGTGACCCGTAATCAAGGGCGAAGGCGAAGCGAGATTCGGAATCCGTCAACACACCGTCGCCATTCCCATCCACGCCGAACGCGACCTCGACGCAATTCGACGCCGACGGGGTGAAGTCGAGATCGAAGTCGAGCCAGACATCCCGCTCGGCAATCGACGGACAGGCAAATGTCCGTTCCGTCTCCGTACCGAACGAACTCGGTGCATTCGTAGGAGATAGCGTCGCCAGAGCGGCGGCGAACACGATTGGAGAGGCGATCATTGTTCATCTCCTTCCAAATTCAGTTGTTGAAGGGGTTGACCCGCCGAGAGAAGCTGGTTGGTAATGCCAATAAAGTCTCGTCTTTCAAACTCATCACATTCCGGATGAGAAAGGACAAAGACCGCCGTCTCAAGTCGGTTAGAGCTCATCTGATATCCATCCAAGCTAACAGAAAATAGTTCATCAAGAATTTTTGCTCCGGCAACGTCAAACAACCGATGACTATATAGCATCTGAACAGCCTTTTTTTTGGTTATTCGCTGTACCTCGTTCGTTGGATCGAAAGACCGCAACATTTCAGCATAACTACCACAGGCAGACGCCCCACGTTCTGCCTTGGTATAGCCAACCTTATTTGTCATGATTGCCTCGACAAACTTCGTTGTATTTGATGAGACATGCCCATACTTGACAACCATTTCTATAGCAGATTCCCTCATCTTCATAACCGTATGCGGATTCAACGCAAGCGATATCATATGAGGAAGCGAATTTGTATAGTTCAACATCTGGCATTGATCCAATGCCACCTGAAACAAGATTACTTCGTCTTCACCCATCACCCGAAAATCATTCGTACAAACGTTCCCCAAATACCAATCAAAGGCAGCAAGTTTACTCTCAAAAGACCATCCACTGGCTACATCGTCAGGGAGAAAAGCATTCCAAGTGTTTGGAAGCTCATCAACCACCCGGCCACTGACCTCTCCATAATCATCTTGCTGATTCGACAGCACCTTCCTCAAGGCCGTTCGTACGACCAGGTTGGTCTCTTGCAACGAATGAGCCTCAACAAAAAGAGCAGAACCTACAACCAAGAAGATTGCAGTATGTTTAATGAAAGTTCTCATTTCGAAAATACCTCCTTATTAGTTGGTTTAATGAATCCTGCCCCAACAATTACGTACCCCTCGTGATACACCCTGCCATTAGTTAAACCGTAAAGAGAGCCATATGGAATATCAACTCTTTTCCGATCACTAACTCCACACATCAGAACGGAAGATATCATTCGAACAAGAGAATCCTTTTTCTCGAAAAAGCCACGGCCACTTTCATCCCCCCAATCTTGGGCTAGTTTTAAAAAATGTGTATCTTCAAAGATAAAACCTCAATCAGCCTTCCCTTCAAAACCCAACTGACGAAGTGGCGTCCCTGCCGAGAGGAGCTGGTTGGTAACGGAGATGAAATATTCTTCATCATTCACCCGTCCTTCTTGTGTACCGAGGACATAGCAGGCGAACTCGAGACGGTTTGAACTCTGCGCATATCCCGCAAGATAGTCGCGGAAAAGGAAATCGCGCGAAACGGCGCCCGCGACAGAGGGTCCAAAACGATGCTGGTAAAAGCGGCGTACGGCCCGGTCGCGAACGGCACACTCTAGGGCGTTCGTCGTGCTTATTGCGGCCAGGCGTTTCTGATAGGCACAATACGTTCCTCTTTCGGCATAGCCGTACGAGGCGACATTCGTACCGATCGTTTCCACGAAATCGGTCATCGCGTCATCGACGGGGCCGAATCTGATTGCCAGCTGGATCGCCCTGTCACGGTGAATACCGCGCGGATTGAGCGACAGGGCCTTCAAAAAAGGCCACGCATTCGTATGGTTCAAAGTGTCGCACTGTGCGATTGCGGCCTTGACACGCCATTGCCCATCTGAAGGCAGAGACCGACAATCCGTTGACCCCAGAGACGACAAATACCAGTCAAACGCCGCCCGCTTTTCGGCATGCGTCCAGCCATTGGTCTCGTCACCGCCGAGAAAATATTCCCAAGTATCCGGGATTTCATCCGCCGCGACCTCGATGAAATTATTTGTCCCCCAATTGTCCGGGTAGGCCTGCTGCAGATAGTCGAGCGCCGCCTTCACAACGGCATTCGTCTCGGCAAGCGTATGGGCATGGGCAGAAGGCACGACCATTGTCATGAGACAGGCGACTGTAGCCAGAAAGATTACCTTGTTCATATCATTCCCTTTCTTTGATGCTGTCCGCTCCGACTTCCGCATCTTCCTTTTGATGCCCGAACACGGCACGAGATCTAAGTCCCTTCACCGAACCGGCCGGTATGTCAACGGCGAGAGGGCTGTCATAACCATACATCAGAAGCTGCTGGATGACGTTTGAACA
>JAKSOY010000121.1 GCA_024405255.1 Kiritimatiellia bacterium | reverse complement strand
GGCGAATAGGTTGAAGGTGAATAGGTTGAAGGTGAATAGTGGATAGGTTGAAGGCGAATAGTGAATAGGTTGAAGGCGGATGGGGTATAGAGAATAGGTGTAGGCGAATAGGTGATGGAGATGGTGGCAGAGTATTTGACAGATCTGGCGATTGCCGATTGCTTGGCGACGATGCGGGCGCGGATGTGTGTGAAACGACACGGTGACGTGGCGTTGGATCGCTATTTCAAGGGGGTGGGCCGGAGGTCGGAAGGCAATGTGGTGGCCGGTGCCTGGTCAGACGATCCTGCGGCCTATATGCCGCCGAGAAGGCTGTGGTCGCGGATTGGGTTGAAGGCTCGGAAGAAAACCGATCGGGCGGTCTATAACAAGCTTGCGATCATGCGGCATGTACGGTGGGTGATTGAGAACGGCAAGCTGGACGAGTCTGAGTGGGGACGGCGTTTTTCGGAATTCGCAGCGCGGATTCGAGCACGGGTCAAGCGCGGCGATTTCAACTTCGAGATGCCAGTCAGTTTCGCGGTCGAGAAGCCAGGCAAAGGGAAACGATTCGTGACATCCTTTCTCAATCTGGAGGACAAGGTGATTCTAATGGCGGGGACAAAGCAATATCTGGGTCGTCCCGCAAGTTACTGCGGGTTCCTCAAGCAGGTAGAGCGTCCTGCGGTTGGAGAGGGGCGGCATCGGCGAGTTGCGCGGCTCGGCTATGAAGGTGTGTAAGAAATTAAAGAGAATGGCGAATAAGGTGAGAGGAGAAGATGAAAATGATTGGAGCTATTGTTGGAGACATTGCGGGTTCGCGGTTTGAATTCCACAACCGGAAAACCAAGGAATTTTCGTTGATGGTGAGTGCGAGTGAGGTGCGTGTGCCGGCGAGGCAGACGCCCAAGACGGGCGGGCGCAGCTTGTCGTTAGCCGAAGCACTGCTTAAAAGTGGCGCGGTTCTGACATCGTCTTCTATTGTGCCGTCTGAACGACCTTGCTATTTCACGGACGACACCGTGATGACATTGGCGGTTGCGCAGGCGATCCTCGATTGGCGCTCGAGCGGCTCGAGCGACATGGCGGATTTGTCGGCGGCTGCAGTCAGTCGAATGCAGGAGTTCGGGCGGCGTTATCCACACGCTAGCTACGGCGGTGCGTTTCGCAGATGGCTTAAAGAGTTGCGTCCGCAACCCTACAACAGTTGGGGAATCTGCTAACCCGTCTTTCCACGTTCGAGGGCAAAAACATGGAAATCCCTGGGTTTTGCCTGCAGGTCTTCACTACGCAGACTTTTCGGACGCTATCCGCATAAACTGGTGCTGCGCACAGGAAATGGCGTAGTTATGCCGGGAAAAAGTTGAAATCGCGGTCGAACGTGGAAGGCGGGCTAAGGATTGTTTATTTAACACGATCCGTGAACAATATGGTATAATGTCGGCATCGAAATGGAAGGAACTTTTTTGATAGTAGATTGAAAGTTATAGATCGTCGAATCAACGAAGGTTGATATAATTACGTAGTGAAGGGATAAGGATATGCCCGAGAAGAAGTTGAAAGTCTATTGTGAGACGTCCTTTTGGAGCTTTCTAATACGCCGATGGATTTTCTCGATAGGAAGGAGGAATTCGGATTATGAGCAACACGTTTGATGATCCAATGGATGAGATTTACGCTATGAGGAAAAAAGTCGCAGAGAAATACGATTACAGTCTCGATCGTATTTTCGAGGCGGCTGCGGAGCGGCAGCGCGAGGATGAGGCCAAGGGAATCGTTTACATTCGCTTGCCGATAGCCCGACGCACGGCCCCGGCTGTTTGATTTCAAGACTCTTCGGGTATAATGTGGGGGCGGGTTCATCCAATTATGTACGCAGATGCCTTCGGCATGCGCAGTAACCAACACACAATCTACGACGCGATTAACTCAATCAAAATCTCTCTGTCCTCCGTCAAAAACGATCTCTCCTCCGTCAGAAGAAAATTCCTGTTCGGATATTGACATGAGCCTGTACGCCAGGAGTGCCGCGGGGGCGCGATACTTCATCGGCGACGAAGAAGGTCCCGAGGGAACTTTTGCCGATCCCATTTTTACCATAGATCAGGGCGTGCATGACCAATCCAGCACCAATCAATTCCTGATTGAAAGAGTAGTCGCGTTCGGAAAAGTCAAAGACAATGCGGTCTTTGAAACCTTTAAATTCCCCCTTGTAGCCAAAAGCGCAATATGATATACTATTGCCATCTAGTCAAAATAGCAATGAGAGAGGGTCGAGGAAATGAATAGTATTTCAGAAATCAAGATGAACAATGTTCGAGTCTTTGAAGAGACGATGATGATCTGCCGGTGCGGGTATTATGCGTCGAGCTCGGGGCGGGCTGTACACCTGCCGGAGCGGGAGGACGTGCTTGCGCAAAGCGTTTTCTATGCAAACCCGCCCTCGGTGGAACGGGTACCTTCCGTTGGAACCACGACGATCGACGCCGTCAATGCGGATTGCATTGACGTGGCGCGTGGGCTCGTTGAGAGCGGTTATCGTCCGATTCTCCTCAATATGGCGAATCGCCACACGCCGGGAGGAGGCGTCCTCACGGGTTCGCGGGCGCAGGAGGAGACGCTCTTCCGCCGGAGCAACCTGTGCGTGTCGCTCTATCAGTACAGTGATGCATTCGCCGGGCTTGTCGGCGTGCCGCTCGGTGTGGCGCGTTATCCGATGGACCGCGATACGGGTGGCATCTATTCCGGCAAGGTGACGTTTTTCCGTGCGGGGGACAAGGAAGGGTATCGCCTTCTTAACGATCCTTTCACCTGTGCGGTCGTTTCGGTTGCGGCGATCAACCGTCCCGAACTCGACGCCCGCGGTCGGATGGTGGATTGGGCGGCCGCCGTCACGAAAAGCAAAATCAGGTCGATGTTGCGCATCGGGCTTCTGCATGGACACGACGCCATCGTGTTGGGGGCTTGGGGATGTGGCGCCTTCCGCAATCCGCCCGTCCACATGGCGGAATTGTTCCACGAAGTTCTCGGCGAGGAGGAGTTCGCGAACAAGTACCGTCGTGTGCGGTTCGCCGTGATTGAGGACCACAATTCCAAGTCCGTAAATTATGCGGCTTTTGCAGCCGAGTTCAACGCCTGTCGAGCGGAGGTGCGGCCTTTGGTTGCGAATGGACGGGGGGAGGATTTCCCGGAAGTTCTGACGGCCGAGATGCTGGCCGGTTTTCAGACTACGCCTAATGGATCGACGCATCCGCGGGCGGGGTGGATCAACGGTACCAAGTTCATCGCCAAGTGCGGAAGCTGGTCCGCGTATTCGAGCGATGAACATGTCCACAATGAGGTTGTCGCGGACGAGATCCTGCGCCGGGCGGGGTTGCAGGTGCCGCCGAGCCGCGAGTATCGGGTGGACTTCCATGACGGCCGCGGGGCGCAAGTCGTTCGGCTGGCGAAATTCGCCTCGGGGGCGCGTCCGCTTGAGGACGTCTGGAAAAACGGAAGCGACGCCCTGCGGGCGAAAATCCGCGAACAGGCGATCACCGCCTACCCGGTCATTTCCTGGATCGCGGGCATCGACACGTTCACCCGCGACAATGTGCTCGTGGATGTGGACGGAACGCTTCTTTTCGTCGACAACGGCGCGAGTTTCGACTTTCGTGCCCGTGGAAAGCGCAAGGGATGGTTCTGGAACCGGATGGATGTACAGGATCGTACTTGCGGTTATCTTTCGCTTTGGAATCATCCTGACCAGGTAACCCTGCGGGAAATCCTTGGCCCGGTAGTCACGGACGCGCATCTGTGGTGGAAGGTGAAACAGTATGATTTTGGGTCGCTGGTGGAGCAACTTCCGGTCGACTATCAGCGGCACTCTTTCCTTGTGTATTCAAAAATGCTCATGGAAATCGCCCGTTGTTAATGCGCCGATATATTGGTATAATACGGGCAGAAGAACAAAAGAATAAAAGAGTCAAAAGAGTGAAAAGATTAAAAGAGTGAGAAGAGGGAAAAAGAGGTGGTATGATTATGTATACGACTACGAAGATATTGAATCACCCGATTGGACTCTTGTTGAATTTCGGAGGTGACACAATCCCCGGCCACTTCTCCCGGATCATCAATATAACCCATCCCCTCGCTCAAGCGTTGCCCAACATAAAAGGATTCCGAGGATGATTTTCCCGTTTTCTCCTTTCACCTCACCTCTTTTCCCTCTTTTTCCTCTTTTATTCTTTTGACCATGGTTACAGTTGGTGTCACTACAGCAATATTGGAAAGCAAAAGGAAGTTAAACATGAAGAAACTGATCTTTGTATTGATGGCGGCATTTTCGCTGATGGCGGCGGCGTTCAAGCAGGAGCCGTGTGAACGGTGGGATGACATCGGCACCAACCTGTCGCTGCCGAACGAGATCGCGGGAATGCGCATGCAGAGGCGGTTGATATATGGAAAGGATGATCAGTCCTTTCTCTATACATCTCAGAAATCGGGCGCGGGAACGGACGGACAACGCCTGTTGACGGTCTATCTCTATAAACGCAGCGGGGCGAAACTAGATGCGGATGGAGTTTGCGAAGACGTGCGTAAGGAACTGGTTGATGTCGTTCAAGCGGTTCAAATTCGGTCGGCCGATGTACTTGCGAATGCATCGGCGCGAAAGAACGAAGTGCGGGGTAAAATCGGCACCACGGATTGTCTCACGGCGGAGTTTACGTATCGGGATGCGAAGCAGGGTTCGGATATGCGAGACTGGACGTTGGTCGTTTCCTTTGCGGGACGCTTTCTGAAGCTCCAGCTTCGCAAGGGTTGATGTCGAGGGGGGATTCGTGTTATAATGGTTACATTCTGCTGAGGGGCAGATGGAAAGGATTTCTGTTATGACATCACGCGAACTGGTAAATGAAACGTTGAACCACCGTCAGGCCGATCGAGTGCCGATCGACTTGGGCGGTACGGTGTTGACGGGTATGAACGTGTCGACGGTCTACAAACTGCGGCAGGCGCTGCAGCTTGATCCGCCTGGTACGCCAGTCAAGGTCATCGACGTGTTCCAGATGCTGGGCGAGATCAAGCCCGACCTTCTTGCGGCCGTCGGCGGCGACGTGGTGAACGTGTCGCTTCCGTATACGCTCTTCGGCTACAAGAACGAGGACTGGAAACCCTGGACCACCTTCGACGGTACGCCCGTCCTGGTGCCGGGCGGATTCAATACGGCCCCCTCTCCCGACGGGTGCCTGCTGCAGTATCCGCAGGGCGACAAGAGTGTGCCGCCGAGCGGCAAGATGCCGAAGGGCGGCTTCTACTGCGACGCCATCGTGCGGCAGGATCCGATCGACGACGACCATCTGAACCCGGCGGACAACCTTGAGGAGTTCCAGCCCGTTTCCGAAACGGACCTCGCCTGGCTCAAGGCCCAGATGGAAAAGACCTACCGGGAAACGGACAAGGCGATTGTCATGAACCTCCCCGGCATGGCCTTCGGCGACATCGCCTTCGTGCCTGCGCCGCAACTCAAGCATCCGAAGGGCATCCGCGACCTCGAGGAGTGGTATATGAGCACGGTCGTGCGCAAGGACTACATTCACGCCGTGTTCGAAGGACAGTGCGAAATCGCCCTCAAGAACCTCGAGCGCCTCTTTGCCGCCGTGGGCAATCTGCCGTCGGCCGTGGTCGTGAGCGGGACGGACTTCGGCGCGCAGAACGGTCCGTTCGTTTCGCCGCGTGCATTCAAGACGCTCTACCAGCCGTACCTGCGCCGTCTCAACGACTGGATCCACGAACATACCACGTGGAAGACGTTTATCCATTCGTGCGGTTCGATCATGCCGCTGATTCCGCACATGATCGACGCCGGATTCGACATCCTCAATCCCGTGCAGACGAGCGCCGCGAATATGGATCCGTGCGAACTCAAGGCGAAGTTCGGCGACAAGCTGACCTTCTGGGGCGGTGGCGTCGACACCCAGCACACGCTGCAGAGCGCGACGCCGGACGAAATCCGCCGCGAAGTGAAGGACGTGCTGAATGCCTTTGCGCCCAACGGCGGGTACATGTTTGCGGCCATTCACAATGTGCAGCAGGGCGTTCCGCCGGAGAACCTCATCGCGCTCTTCGAGACGGCGCGTGCGCATACGTTCTAAGCAGAATCAGAAAAGGATCAGATGATGAATAAGAACCTGTTGTTCCCGTGCATCGTCGCGGCGCTGGGCGGACTCCTCTTCGGCTATGACTTCGTCGTGGCAGCCGGTGCGAAGGAATTCTACGAGGCCTACCTGGGCATTCAGAATAATGCCTGGGCGTCCGGTTTCGCGATGTCGTCGGCCGTGCTCGGGTGCATCCTGGGCGCCGTCGGTTTCATGTGGGTGCCGGATCGGCTCGGACGGCGTCCGTCGCTCGTGCTGGCCTCGATCTTCTTTATGGTCTACGCGATCCTGACGGCGTTTACGACGTCCTTCTGGGGATTCGTGGGGGCTCGCATCCTCGGCGGTGTCGGCATCGGCATTGCGTCCAACGCGTCGCCGCTCTACATTGCGGAGATGTCGCCGGCCGATCAGCGCGGGAAGATGGTGGCGCTCAACCAGTTTACGATCGTCCTCGGCATCTGTCTGGCGCAGTTCATCAACTGGGTCATCTACAAGACGGTGCCGGATACCTCGTTGAACTGGCGCGTGATGTTCGGCGTCGCATTCGTACCGGCGCTCGTGTTCTTCATTCTCACACGGTTCATCCCGGAAAGTCCCCTGTGGCTGGCGCGCAAGGAGCAGGGGATCCGTACGACGGAAGTCGTGGAAGGCCGCTGGACGGGCGTCTGGGGCGCGGTGGCGCTGGGCATCTTCCTGGCGATCCTGCAGCAGTGGTGTGCCATCAACATCGTGTTCAACTATGCGGAAGTCGTCTTCAAGTCGGCGGGATTCAATGTGTCGAGCACCATGTTCAACCAGGTGATCGGCGGCGCGGTCAACATCGTGTTCACGATTCTCGCGATGAGTCTGGTGGACAAAGTGGGCCGCCGCCCGCTGATGTTGTTCGGCTGTGGCGGTCTCGCGGTCATCTATGCCGCGTTGGGCCTCTGCTATAACAGGGGCTTGACGGGTGTGGGCGTGCTGGTGCTGGTGATGGCGGCCATTGCCTGCTTCGCCCTGACTTTGGGGCCGGTGGTGTGGGTCGTCCTTTCCGAACTCTTCCCGATCAAGGTGCGCGGCATTGCAATGTCCATCGCCGTGGCCGTGCTCTGGGTCAGTTGCTTCAGTCTTGAATTGACGTTCCCGCCGATCAAGGCCAAGTACGGACTCGACGTGACGTTCTGGATCTACGGCGCCATCTGCCTCTTCGGTTTTGCCATTTGTGCCGTCTTTTTACATGAGACGAAAGGGAAAGAACTCGACTAATGCGTCTGTGTACCCGAAAGTGCCTAGCTCTCGGCGTGCTCGGCCTCGTGCTGTCGGTTGCCGCAGAGAGTCTCGCGGATAATCCGGATACGGGCTTGGACGATGAGACGGTGTGTCTGACCCGCCTTATTGCGCCGCGCGGGGCCTATTTCAATACGGGATTCTATCCCGATCAGAATTCGCGCGTGTGCGTGACGATCGACGTGCAGAAGAACGTCGAATACTGGTTTGGCGCGTGGAACACGGACTGGAACAACCAGGCATTTGCGCTGGGTAATGACGGCGGCGGGGTCTACGTGGGGTTCGGCAATAGCGGTTCGGGCACGGATAGGGCGCCCGTTCCCGCCGGGCTCCACACGATGGAACTTGATGCGGGCGTCTATCGTCTTGACGGCGTGGTGAAAAGGACGATTTCGGGCTACACGTTCAAGCTGAACTATCCGCTTTACCTTTTCGCCCAGAACCGCAAGGGGACGATGTTTCAACGGAACGAACAGGAAACCATCATTTTCCACTCGATGCAGCTGTTCGACCACGGTACGCGTGTGAAGGATTTGCGTCCGGCCCGCCGAAGCGACGGCACGATCGGCCTCTGCGACCTCGATAACGGACGCGCGTTCATCGCGAAGAGCGGTACCCCGAATGTGACATGGGACGGCATCGCCTACACGACGCGCGAAAGTACGTTGTGCATTCATGACGGAAAGCTTGAACCTTCGATGCTCAACGACTATGTGTCCGCCGAGAAGGTCGGCGGAGGACAGCTCGACGCGTGTTCTGTCACGCAGTATGCGATCCCGCTGACTCTTGCGAAGGGGACCTTCAGCGTGCAGGACGGTGTCGCCACCGCGCGCACTGTGGACGGTGCGTTGACGTTGAAGGGCGGTGTGCACGTGGCGTTCGATGTCACGTCGACCGGGTGTGACAGCCTGACGGCGACGACGATCCAGCTGGAGGATGCGTCGGCGGAAAATCCGATCGTGCTGGACGGGGCGGCTGTCGGCCTGACGCGACTTGTGACGGACGGCGGCTTCCCGCTTCTCGGGGGCGGACTGTCGGCCGACGATGCGGCGAAATTCAAGCTCAATGTCGATTTCCCGGCGTTCCTCGAGGTTCATGAGGGACAGCTGATGATGATGTCGCCGCCGATTTCCGCGACCACTCCTGTTGTCGCGTATTGGACCAATGCGCGCGGTGACGGCGATCTCACCCAACCCGCGAACTGGGTGTGTACAAACCTGTTCGGCGAGGCGATCGCGGCCATCCCCACGGAAGCGACGACCGTCCATTTGCCGTCCGATCGCGTTTTCAACTGTACGAACAATGCGTCCTTCACGTGTTGGGAGCTGGTGTTGCCGTCCGAGCTCGCGGGCGACAGCGATTGGCGCGGACTCGGCGCGCGGGTGAACATCACGGGGACGCTTCGTCTGAACGGTCACAAGCTTTTTCTCTCGTCGCTGGTGGGGACCGGGACGATTGCCGACAGCCCCGAATACGAATGGCTGGCGTCTTTGCGCGCGCCGAAGGGGGCGTTCATCGACACGGGCTTTACGCCGAACAACCTCACGCGCACATGGATGGACCTCACGGTGGGCGGTTCGCTTGAGAACTGGTTCGGCGCAGGTGGCGACGGCAGCGAGTGGTGGAAGGAGAAGGCCTATTCGCTTTGCAATGACGGAAGCGGCGTGTATGTCGGCTGGAATGCGGATTCGGGAACGTATAAGAGCGCGCAGGGGTTGACCGTGCTGCCTACAGGGTCACGCTACTGGATTGAACTTGCGGGGGGCGCATTCCGCTACAGTGCGTATGGAAGCGGTGTGACGAACGTGTGGACGACACGAACCGCGTCGACGTTCACCTGCCTGCATACGCTCTATCTCTTTGCCAATCATCAGGGCAAGAATCCCGATTATCGGTTCAAGTCGGGTAACAATGTGACCTTCCATGCCTGCCAGATATTCGACAACGGGACGCTCGTGCGGGACTTCGTGCCGGTGCGCCGCACGTCGGATGGACAGGTCGGATTGATCGACCGCGCGCAGGGCGACCGGTTCTATGGAAATGTCGGAACGTCTGCGTTTGTCGCGGGCAATGTGACCAATCGGCTGGACGGAACGGGCGAATTGATCCTTGACCTGCCGGCGGGTGCGGACATCGTACCGTCGGCGCTGGATGTGGACGTGCCGGTGACGGGTGCGCGGCAATGGATCGGCGGTGCGACGGGCGACTGGAACGACGCCGCCAACTGGTCCGAGGACCGCATACCGGCGGCGGGCGATCTTGTGCAAGTGCGAGGAACCGTGCAGATAACAGGCGGAACGTCGGGGGCGTGGATCCACAATCTCCTCGCGCGTCTCGATGCGCAGGGTGGTCTCGAGCGGCTCGCGGGGGTGGTGCGCCCAAGCGCGAAATTGAAGGTGAACCGTGTTCGCGTCGGAACGGCGCTGACCGTCGAACCGCTGTCGTTCTTCGGGAATACCGTGTCCGTGCGGGTGCAGTGGTCGCGTGCGGCGACGGCGGCGAAGAAAGACTATGTCGCCGTCTCGACGGAGATGTCCTGGACGCCGCAGGCCACCGACTACGAACATTGGATCAAGTGCGTCGTCTCGGATGCGGACGGCGAGTTGTTGACGAAAGAGTTCTTCGTCTCGCCGCTGCCAGTCTTCTATCTCACGACCGACGACGGACAGACGCCTTCGCAAAACAAGGAAAAGCACGACGGCTGGCTCTTCGTGCAGGGCAATGACGAATGGAAGAGCTTCTATGACGGCATTGTGACGATCAATGTGCGTGGCAATTCGACGGCGAAGGAGCCGAAGAAACCGTGGAAGCTGAAACTCGACGAAAAGGCGAAGATGTTCGACATCCCGAAGTCCAAGCATTGGACGCTCTTGGCGAACTACTACGACGAGACGAACCTGCGCAACAAGCTCGCGTATGATTTCGCGAATGAGATCGGTTCGCTTGGAATGAAGTCCTCCTGGGTCGAATGCGTACTCAACGGCGAGTGGCAGGGACTCTACCTTCTCTGCGAACACGTGCGTGTCGCCAAGGACCGTGTGGCTGTGTACGACTGGGAGAATGTCGCCGAGGAAACGGCGGATGCGCTGGCTGCGGCAGAAGGTTTCGCCAAAGAGGACAAGAAGGCGCTCGAGTCGGCGATGACGGACGACTTCCGCTGGCTCGACACGGGAACGGTCGTCTACACGAACAAAACCTACGATCTCGGAGCGTCCGTGCCGAACTTCGCGTCCATCACCAACGACATTTCCGGCGGCTACCTTTTCCAGTTCGAATACGATGAATGGCATGGCGAAGTGGTTTGGTTCAACGTGTACGCGCCGCAGAATGCGTCGCCGACGTTCCTGCTGCCGACGCAGTTCAAGGGCGCGGAAGGGATGGTGACGAGCACGCGGGTTCACGACTGGTGCGTGGACTACCTGCAGCATTATGGCAATGCCGTGACATCCGTCGACGGTTATGAGGGCGGGGAGTCGTATGCGGAAATCTGCGATGTCGAATCGCTCGTGTCGTATTTCCTCGTGTTTGAGATGTTCGGCAATGACGACGGGCGCTATCGTAGCGTCTTTGCGTACAAGGACATCGGCGGACCGCTGAAGTATGGTCCGGTCTGGGATTTCGACTACGGCGTGGGCAACTATCAGATGACCTACAATCCGACGGCGTGGCTCGTGAACTACCACAGGGCGAACGCTTTTAAGGAATGGGCGGACGATCCGTGGTTCTGCACGCTTCTCTGGACGCGCTATCCGGCCGCGCGTGCCGCATTCGAGGAGATCGTCAAGGACGGCGGTCTCATCGACCAGTATTACGAACAGCTGCGGATTCCGGCCGAAGTGAACGATGCGAAGTGGCGGCATCACTATGGTTATTACGGCGGTATCTACGGAAAGGGCAGCCATCCCGGCCTCAAGGCGTTTTTCAAGACGCGCCTTGCGTGGATGGATCAGCAGTTCGTGGATGTGCCGACGCTGATGGCGTCCCTTAAGGCGGGAACGCGTACGACGCCGTCGGCCCACCCCTACACGCCGGACGCGCAGAGTCTGCCGATCCGCTTCCTCAATGCGCCGTCGGGACTCGTGCCGCAGAACGAACCGTTGAAGCTCGATGTCGCCGTGGGGAATGCGCAGGTCGTGAAAGTCGGCGTGTACGCGAATGCGATTAAAGTGTGCGAACAGCCGCTGACGGTGGTGAACGGCAAGATCTCGCTGCGTGTTCCGATGTCCCGCCTGACGGCGAAGGTCGGGGAGCCGAATTGCATTTCGTTCGTTGCGTATAATGCATCGGGGGCTTGTGTGGCCCGTAACTTCGCGCTCGTCTGGATCGACTGGACGAAGCAGGGGTTCCAGTTCCTGATCCGATGACGAGCGAAAAGCGAGGCAGTCCGAAAATCTCGGTTCACAAGTATCCGATTTTTTGGTATAATACAAATTCCTATGGGCGAATTAGAAGAGACAAGTGAGCTCCGTCTCGATTTTACGAAGCTCGAAAAAGTCGGCAAGCAGGTTGCCGAAACGCGCGCGGCCGGTTCGGCGGCGTGTGATCCGGGTGTCATTCCCGTGGCCGTGCAGAACGCGGACACGAAGGAAGTCATTCTCGTCGCGTACACGAACGAGTTCGCGATGAAGGAGTCCTTTGCGAAGCGAAAGCTGATTCTGTGGTCGACGAGCCGCAACAAGTTGTGGTTCAAGGGCGAGACGAGCGGCGAGACGTTCGACCTTCTTGAGGCGTATGTCAATTGCGAGCAGAATTCGCTCCTCTACATCGTGCGTCCGTGCCGTGGCGGCATCTGCCATACGAAGAACCAGTCGGGTGCGCCGCGGAACTGCTACTACCGCAAGATCGATTTTGAAACGCTCAAGTTGACGTTCGTCGATCCCTGAGTGCGAGTTTGTTTTAACAAGTGTCAAAAGAAAAGGTAACAAAGAATGAGTATCGTGATTCCTCTCCTCTACGTGATTGAAGTGATCGTGTGCCTGCTGCTGGCCGGTGTGGTGATGCTGCAGAAGCCGAAAGAAGGCGGTCTGGGCGGCCTTGCGGGCGGCATGGGCGAAGCGGTGTTCGGCGCGGATGCCGGCAATGTGCTGATCAAGGCGACGATTTGGCTGGGTGCGATCTTCCTCGTGAACACGCTCGTTTTGGCGCGTCTGACGTCGACGGTCCATTCGGGTTCGCTGATGGCGAATGAAAAGGTCCCGGCTCCTGTTCAGCAGCAGAAGGCCGCGCTCCCTCAGGTCCCGGCTCCGGCGACTCCTGCGCCGGCTGCCAAGCCCGCAACCCCGGCTCCGGCCGCGAAGCCTGCGACCCCGGCTCCTGCGCCGGCCGCCAAGCC
>JAKSOY010000120.1 GCA_024405255.1 Kiritimatiellia bacterium | reverse complement strand
GGAACGGGAGAAGAAAATGGATTACAAAGTTGCGGATATTGGGTTGGCCGAGCTGGGTCGCAAGCTGATTGAAACCGAAGAGCCGGAGATGCCCGGTTTGATGCAGACGCGCGCGAAGTACGGTCCGCAGAAACCGCTCAAGGGCGCGCGGGTGATGGGCTCGCTGCACATGACGGTCGAGACGGCGATCCTCATCGAGACGCTGAAGGAGCTGGGTGCGGACGTCCGCTGGGCCAGCTGCAACATCTTTTCGACGAACGATGCGGCGGCTGCGGCGATTGCGCAGACCGGTACGCCGGTCTTCGCCTGGAAGGGCGAGACGCTGGAGGACTACTGGTGGTGCACGAAAGAGGCGATGACCTGGCCGGACGGCAAGGGCCCGGACCTCATTGTGGACGACGGCGGCGATGCAACGCTGCTGCTGCATCTGGGGTCGCGTGCGGAAAAGGACGCCTCGGTGCTGGCGAATCCGTCGAGCGCGGAAGAGAAGGCGCTCTTCGCGACGATTGCGGCGACGCTTGAAAAGGACCCCACGTGGTTCTCGCGTGCGGCGGCGAATGTGCGCGGCGTTTCGGAAGAGACGACGACCGGCGTGCATCGTCTCTACCAGCTTGAGGCGAAGGGCGAACTGCTCTTCCCCGCGGTCAATGTGAACGACTCGGTGACGAAGTCCAAGTTCGATAACATCTATGGCTGCCGCGAGTCGCTGGTGGATGGCATCAAGCGCGCGACGGACGTGATGCTCGCGGGCAAGAACGCATTCGTGTGCGGGTATGGCGATGTGGGCAAGGGGTGCGCGGAATCGCTGCGCGAGAACCACTGCCGCGTCAAGGTGTCTGAAGCCGACCCGATCTGTGCGCTGCAGGCGTGCATGGCGGGCTTTGACGTCTGCACCGTGCAGGAGGCGCTGCCGTGGGCGAACATCTTCGTGACGTGCACGGGCAATGTGGACATCATCACGGCCGAAGACATGGCGCAGATGCGCGACCAGACGATCGTGTGCAACATCGGCCACTTCGACGATGAAATCCAGGTCGCTCGGTTGATGGCGTGGCCGGGGATCAAGCGGACGAACATCAAGCCGCAGGTGGATAAGTTCACCTATCCGGATGGACACTCCATCTATCTGCTTGCGGAGGGCCGCCTCGTGAACCTCGGGTGCGCCACGGGCCATCCGGGATTTGTGATGTCGAACAGCTTTACCAACCAGTGCCTGGCGCAGATGATGCTCTGGAAGGGCGGGGTGAAGGGCGTGATCCGGCTGCCGAAAGAGCTCGACGAAGAAGTTGCGCGGCTTCACCTCGCGGCGCGCGGGGCGACGTTGACGACGCTCACGAAGCGCCAGGCGGACTACATCGGCGTGCCGGTGGAAGGTCCGTATAAGCCCGACTACTACCGTTATTGATGATCAGATCACGCTTCTGAGGAAGGACGCCCATGAACGCATTGTTCAAGAATCTCTCCGTATTCCTCGTGTTCGCCACGATGGCGGCCTTTGTCTGGCTGCATGGCGGTGCACGGGCGGATGCGCTCATGCCGACAATCCCGTGGTTGTGGGCGTTTCTCTTCGAGTCGCTCATCTGCTTTCCGCAGCGTCACCCGCATGAGGATCCTCTCGCGGCGCGTCGGCGTGTGTGGCGGGGATTGAAGAGCGATCCGCTGTTCTATGTCACGATCGGCTTTCTGTTCGTGCTGGCGATCCCGCTGGTGAACCGCGGGTTGTGTCCGGAATGCGATGTCGCCAAGATCCTGGCTGGGGCGCAGGCCGATCCACCGGTGCCGTTTGCGCCGTTCTGCGTCAATTCGGCCGAGCATTTCGGCGTGTTCATCTGGTTCCTGCCGACGCTCACGGCCATGTTGGCCGCGAAGCATGCGCTCGGCCGTTCAGGCAAACGCCTGCTGATGGAGATGATCGTCTGGAATGCGGCGGTTCTGGCGGTGCTCGGCTTCATCCAGCGGGGAACGGGTGCGACGGCGGCGTTCTGGGGTTCGACGCCGGCGGGGGCGGACTTCTTCTCGGTGTTCGGCTATCCGAACATGGGCGGTGCGTTCTTCACGATGATGTTCGCGTTTTCCGTGGGCGTGTGGCAGACGCGCGTGGCGGAGGTGGCGCAGTTGCCCCATATCGACCGGAGCAAGGGCTCCGTGAGTACGCAGCGCCTCAATCGTGCGTTGCATGCGCATTATCCGCTCGTCGCGGTGACATTGAACTTCTTCGCCGTCGTCTGTACGCTTTGCCGTGCGGCGCTGATTCTCGTGTTCTCGCTTGCGGCTCTGGCGTTTCTCTATTACGAGTGCTCGCTCCTGCTTGCGCGCCACCATCGGGCTCGGCGCGTCAAGAGTGCGGCCGTGGTGTTCTTCGGCGGAATCCTGTTCCTCATTTCCGTGTTCGTGTTCGCGCCGGAGGGGCTTTCGAAGGAACTCGGTTCGCTCGATTCCTTCAACGTGGCCGAACGGGTGACAGGCCGGGCGCAGTACCACGTGCGCGTGGCGACGGCCATCTTCAAGGACCATCCGTTCTTCGGCGTGGGCGGCTGGGGGTATCGCCATTTCTTCAAGAACTACCTCAAGCCCGAGGAGATGAAGAGCATTCAGACCGTGGGCGGTGCCAATGTGCATAACGACTATCTGCAGTTCCTCTGCGAGCATGGCGTGGTGGGGGTGGGTGCGCTCTTCGCCATCTTCGTGATGCTGCTGTCGCCGATTTTCACGGACTGGTATCGCTTGCTGATGGCGTCGCGCTTCCTCAAGAACGACAAGGCTCCGCCGATGCCACGTGCCATCTACTGTCTGCCGGCGGGTACGTTCTGGATCTTGCTAGGCAACATCGCCTTGCTGATTCACGCCTTTGGCGACTGCCCGATGCGTTCGGCCGCCTGCCTCTCTGCGTTCTTTGTCTCGCTGGCGAGCGCCACGGGATACATCCCGCGTGATCTGGAGGAAACGACCGATGATGAATAGACGTGCTTTTTTTGCCGCCTTGGGTGCGCCCATCATTGCAAACAGCAAGCAGTTGATGACCCTGCGTACGGGCGCGCGCGGTCCCAAGACGAGTCTGCTCGGGTATGGATGCATGCGCTTGCCGACGCTTGAAGGCGACAGCGCAAAGGATGCAGGCGGCGCGCGCATCGACCAAGAGCTGGTCAATCGCCAGGTGGACTACGCGCTGGCGCATGGCATCAACTATTTCGACACGGCGCCGGTCTATTGCCAAGGCCATTCCGAGACGGTCATCGGCACTGCCCTCGCGCGCCATCCGCGCAAGAAGTGGCTGATTGCGACGAAGCTCTCGAATATGAGTCCTTCGCTCCACTCGCTGGAAGCGTCCAAGAAGATGTACGAGGACTCCTTCAAGAACCTTCGTGTGGACAAGATCGACTACTATCTGCTGCACACGGTGGGCGGCGGCGGTCCCAAGGGTTTCAATGCGCGTTTCATCGACAACGGCATGCTCGACTTCCTCGTGAAGGAGCGCGAGGCCGGGCGGATCGTCAACCTCGGCTTCTCCTACCACGGCGAAGAGGAGACCTTCCGCTATGTGCTGTCGCTGCATGAGAAGTACAAATGGGATTTCGCGCAGATTCAGTTGAGCTATGTCGACTGGAAGCACGGGACGGAAACGGCGAAGTACAATCACGTCAACGCCGAGGTGCTCTATCGCCTGCTCGACGAGAAGAACATTCCCGTGTCCGTGATGGCGCCGACGTTGGGCGGCCGTCTCGCGAAGTTCAATTTCTCGGTCGCACGGTGCCTGACGCCGATTGACCCCGAGGCGACGCCGGCGAGCTGGGCCTTCCGTTTCGCGGGTTCGATGCCGCGGGTCTTTACCGTGCTGAGCGGTATGACGCGGATGGAGCATCTGGTGGAGAATGTGAAGACGTTTTCGCCGCTGCGTCCGCTTGACCAGAAGGAATTCGCGGCGCTGGAGCGCGCGGCGAAGGCCTATCTCGGCGACGATACGATTCCGTGCAACAACTGCAACTACTGCATGCCGTGTCCGTACGGACTCGACATCCCGGGCATTCTCGGCTGTTGGAACGGAGCGGTGGCCGAAGGGCGCCTGCCGGAAAATCCGAGCGATCCCGACTACGCCGTGAATCGTCGTCGGTTCCTGATCGACTACGAGCGGTCCGTGCCGGCCCTCCGGCGCGCCGAACGGTGTACGGGCTGCGGACGCTGTTCGCCGCATTGCCCGCAGTCCATTGACATTCCGGCGGCGATTCGCCGTGTGGACGATCTCGTTGAAAAGCTGAGGAGGAACGGTCGTGCGTAAGCTTCGTATTCTTCGTATCGTGCTCGCGACCTTCGCGATGCTCGGTCTGACGCTGTCGCTGTTGGACTTCACGGGCCTGGCTTCCGACTATCTCGGCTGGATTGCGAAAATCCAGTTCATGCCATCGGCCCTGGCGCTGTCGGTGTGGACCGTTTTGGCGATTCTCGCCGTGACGTTCCTCTTCGGGCGCGTCTATTGTTCGGTGTTGTGTCCGCTCGGCATTCTGCAGGACATCTTCTGCTTCTTCCGTCGGATTTTCGGTTTGCGGTTTTCGTCTGCCGCGCCGCTTGCGGGTGCGGCGCGTACGGTGCGCGAAGTCGTGCGGATGGCGATTGCCGTCGTTTTCTTCGGCGGCGCGTTTCTCGGATTCCACTACCAGTGGCTGGAACCGTATGGCATCTACTCGCGTGCCGCGCAGACGCTGCTCGGTCCCTTGTGGGGCATGGGCAACAATGCGCTTGCGGCCTGGGCGGAACGGACGGGACGCTACACGTTCTACGCAGTTGAACAGGTGGCGCCGGCCTTGTGCGTCATGGCTGTTTCGGCGGGACTTCTGGCGCTCATTGCGGCGTTGGCCGTGTGGCGGGGACGCGTCTGGTGCAACACGATTTGTCCTGTGGGAACGGTGTTGGCGCATGTCGCGCGCCACGCGCGTTTCAAGCCGACCATTGATCCGGCGAAGTGCGTGAAGTGCGGACTTTGCGCGCGCGCGTGCAAGGGCGGCTGCATTGATGTGAAGACGGGCAAGATCGACCTCGTGAAGTGCGTGGGATGTTTTGACTGCGGGGCGGCTTGTGGAAAGGGGGCGCTGACATGGTCGAAGTAAATCGGCGGAATTTTCTGGCAGGTGCGGGGCTGACGGCCGCGAGCGCCTGGGCGGTGGACGACGAGAAGATTTTGGATGGCGGACTGGCGGAGGTGTCGCGTCCCGGTGTGCCGGAACGCAAGACGCCGCTCGTGCCGGCCGGTTCGCGGTCGCTGGCGGCGTTTACGGACAAGTGCGTCGGTTGCCAGCTCTGCGTCCAGCAGTGTCCCAACCACGTTCTGCGGCCGGTGACGTCTTCGTTGAAGCGGTTCATGCAGCCGGAAATGGGTTTTGAGCACGGTTATTGCCGGCCCGAATGCACGCGTTGCGGCGAAGTTTGTCCGGCGGGGGCGATTCGCCGTGTGACGCCGGAAGAGAAGCGCAACATCCACATCGGCCATGCCATCTGGCACAAGGAGCGCTGTCTGGCGGCGACCGACGGCATTTCCTGCAGTGCGTGCGAGCATCATTGTCCGGTCAAGGCCATTGTGCTGTTGCCGCTGGACGAAAAGAACCCGAAGGGTCCCAAGGTTCCGGTGATCGACAAGATGAAGTGCATCGCCTGCGGTGCGTGCGAACATTTGTGTCCGGCGCGTCCGCTGCCGGCGATGACGGTGAAGGGATTTGAAAAGCATCGCGAGGTGAAGCCGATGAGTGACCAGGATGTGTTGGCGGAGGCCCGGCAGCTGATTGCCGCGGGCAAGGTGTCTGTTCTGCTGGTGAAGGACGGCGTGTTCTGCGCGTCGGGGAAGGGCCGCGGACTCGGTCCGCTGCTCGGCCTGCTCGACAACCAGCCGTCGGATTTCAAGGACGCCTGGGTGATCGACAAGGTGGTGGGCAAGGCTGCGGCGGCCCTCTGCGTGGCCGGCGGGGCCAAGCGCGTGCATGCCGAACTGATGGCTGAATCGGCGGCGAAGCTCCTGAAGGAGCGGGGCATTCCGTTTACGGCGACACAGACGGTGCCGTTGATTCTCAACCGCGAAAAGTCGGGATCGTGTCCGCTCGAGGCGACGGTCAAGGACCTGACCGATCTCAACGAGATGGTGAAGGCCATCCGCGCCAAGCTCGACGAGCTTCGTAAAGCCGCCGCGCCGTCTTCGTAACCCCGCTTCGGGTGTATTCAAAGAACGAAAGGCCCCTATGAAAAACTCGCGTCGTCAATTTCTGGCTTCGGTTGGTTCTCTCGCCGCCTTGCCGGCATTTCCTGCGATCCTCTCCACGCGCAGTCCGAACGCGCTTCTGTCCCACGCCTGCGTGGGAACGGCGAACATGGCGGGGGGCGATCTGAAGTCCATCGCGTCGCACAAGCGCACGCACATTACGGCGCTCTGCGATGTGGATTCGGCCTTTCTTGCGGCGGCGCACAAGCGCCATCCCGATGCGCGCATCTACCGCAGCTGGAAGGAGATGCTGGAGAAGGAAGGGGATCGCATCGATTCCGTGAACGTCTCGACGCCGGACCACATGCACGCCCCCGTCATTCTCGCGGCGCTCGCACGCGGTAAGAACGTCTATGCGCAGAAGCCGCTCTGCCATTCGCTCGCTGAATGCCGTGCGATTGAAAAGCTTGTGAACGAGAAGCGTGCGGTGACGCAGCTCGGTACGCAGATCGCCTCCTGGGTCTGCGACCGGCAGACGGTTGCGGCGATCGAGTCCGGCGCGATCGGCCGGATCAAGCACGTGTGGCTTTTCACGAACTCCGGCTGGTTTGCAAACGGTAGGCGCACGTGGCCGCTGCCGGCGGATCCGGTTCCCGCGACGCTCGATTGGAAACTCTGGCTCGGCGATCAGGTTCCGTGTCGTCCGTATGCAAAGGGCGTCTATCATCCGCGGATGTGGCGTCATTGGTGTGCGTTCGGATCGTCCTGGCTGGGCGATATGGGCAGCCACATCTTCTCGCCCGTGTGGTTGGGCATGCGTCTGGGCATGTTGGGACCGACGGCCGTCCGTGCGGAGGTCATCGACGACAAGTGGAGTGCGACCTTCCGTGAGCAGTTTTGGCCGCGGATGGCCCACATCACCTGGACCTTCCCGGGGGTGAAGGCGACAGGCGGCCAGCCGTTCGACATCGAGTGGTGCGACGGTCCGCTGGACCCGAAATTGAATCCGACAGGACAGTTCCTCCTGCCTCCGGAAATCCGTGCGCTGGCGGCTCGGACGCATTTCAAGACGATGCCGCTGCAAGGCCGCGTGATCGAAGGCGAGGACGGGTGGATCCTCTCGACGCATTTTGGTCGCGGGGCCGGATCGATGCCGGCATTCGTGATGAAGAACGGAAAGAAGCCGCCGGTGCTCCCCGAGCTGCCGGAGGTCCGTTCGCACTATCACGAATATCTCGATTGCTGCCTCGATGGCGGCGAACCGCGCAGTCGTCTCAACTGGTCGGCGCGATTCACGGAAACGATCGTCCTTGGAAACGAAGCGCAGCTCATGCCAGGCCGAACGATCCGCTGGAACGCCGCAACGGGCGTAAAAACGATCGAAGGCTACAATGCAAATGGAAAGGGTGAAGCACCATGCCTACAGTGATGAAACAGATCGATCAGATGAGTCTGAGCGAGAAGATGCAGACGTTGGAGTACCTCTGGTCTTCGATGTCGGCTTCCGTTGTCGCGCAACCGCCCGCGTGGCATGCTGCGATTCTAGCCGAGCGTCGGCGTCAATACGATGCTGGCGAAATAGGGTCGATGTCTGTTGCTGAATCGAAGCGTCGTCTGCAGGAAGCCATCGATGCGCGTTGAGGTTCTTGATCCTGCGCATGAGGATATGCTAGAAGCGACTTGGTTCTATGGATGTCAGGATCAAGGGTTGGGCGCCTATTTTTCTGATACGCTGTATGGCGAAATCGAATCGCTGGGGATTTATGCCGGCATTCATCCGCGTCGGCATGGATTCTACATGATGGTCTCGCGTGTGTTCCCTTATTCAATCTATTATGACATTGTGGACGATGTTGCTCTCGTCTACGCAGTACTTGACAATCGAAGAAATCCTGATTGGATAAATGAACGTCTGGATCAAACGCGATAATCGCGTTTTTGTCCTTGTCCGCTTTAGAGTTGCGATTCCGTCCTTGATTTGCTACAATATCCATCTCTCAACGAGGAGACTTTATGGGCGGATTCTGTGGTGTTATATCTCAAGAAGACTGTGTGTCGGACCTGTTTTTCGGGACCGACTATCATTCGCATTTAGGCACGCATCGCGGTGGCATGTGCGTGCTGAAGGATGGCAAGTTCCAACGGTCCATCCATAACATTCAAAATGCCCCGTTCCGCTCGAAATTCGAGCATGACTTTTCGAAGTTCGTCGGTCGCGTCGGCATGGGTGTGATCTCGGATACCGACCCTCAGCCGCTCGTGATGCGGTGTGCGCATGGCACGTTTGCGATCGTCACGGTGGGGGTGATCACGAACATCGAGTCGATCATGCAGCAGATGTTCGAAAAGAACCACCTGCAGTTGCAGTATTCGACGACATCGGGCATGGTCGGTCCTACCGAGGTGGTCTCGGCGATCATCGCCTCGGCGCCGACGCTTGAAGAGGGCGTCAAGCTGGTTCAGCAGAAGATCGAGGGCAGCTGTTCGTTCATGGTCGTCACCGAGACGGGCCGGTTGCTCGCCGTGCGCGACCGCTATGGACGAACGCCGGTCATCGTGGGGCGCAAAGACAAGGCGATGATCGTCGTACAGGAGTCGTGTGCGCTGCCGAATCTCGGGTATGACTACGTACGCGATCTGGGGCCGGGCGAAATGGCCGAGCTGACGCCGACGGGCGACAAGACGTTGCTGCCGCCGGGTGAGCAGATGGCGATCTGCTCGTTCCTGTGGGTGTATTACGGGTATCCCGCGTCTTCCTACGAGGGACGAAACGTGGAAATGTCGCGTTATCGTTCGGGCGGTTTTCTGGCGCGGCGCAATCCGGTCGAAGCGGATAGCGTGGGCGGCGTGCCCGACAGCGGCATTTCGCACGCGCTCGGCTATGCCCACGAGGCCGGACTGAAATATGCGCGTCCGTTCGTCAAGTATACGCCCACCTGGGCGCGTTCGTTCATGCCGAGCGACCAGCGCCAGCGTGAACGCGTGGCGTCGATGAAGCTCATTCCGATACCGAGTCTGATCCGTGACAAGCGCCTCGTGTGCTGCGACGATTCGATCGTGCGGGGCACGCAGCTTGGACAGCAGGCGAAGCGGCTCTTTGCCGCCGGCGCGAAGGAAGCGCACATGCGCATTGCGTGTCCGCCGTTGCTCTATCCGTGCCGCTTCCTCAATTTCTCCCGTTCGCGCAGCGACGACGATCTGATTTCGCGCCGCTACATCCACGAGACGGACGGGGCGAATGCCGATGTGACTCCGTATCTCGATCCGGACGGCGAACCCTACGCGCGGATGGTCGACTACATCCGCCGCAATCTGAATCTCACGTCGTTGGCCTTCCAGCGTCTGGAGGATCTCGTACAGGCCATCGGTCTTCCCAAAAATCGTCTTTGCACCTACTGCTTTGACGGCAAGGATGTTTCGGTGGGTCCGGATGGAAACTGCTCCCATCAGTGCAAGACGTGTCCGCATCACTGTGCATCGGCTCAATAAGGGGAATTTATGGAAGAGACAAAAGAGAAACTGCTTGAGGTCGAGGAAGTCGGCCAGCGGATCGCCGCGCTCAAGAAGAGCGTCGCCGAGATGGCCGACTATGTGAAGATCGAGCAGCGTCGTGCCAAACTGAAAGAGCTGGAAGCGCAGCAGGCCGAGCCCGAGTTCTGGAACAACCAGGCGAAGGCCAAGGACGTGATTGCCGCGACGAATGCGGAACGTGCCTATGTGCAACCGTTCGACGCCTTGTCGAAGACGGTGGAAGATGCGGCCGTGATGCTCGAGCTCGCCGAGATGGAAGAAGGTCCGGCCCAGCAGGCGGCGCTCAAGGATACGATCGCCGAGTGCGTGAAGGCCGATGAGTTTTTCGGCAAGCTGCGCATGCAGTCGCTCCTTGGCGGCAAGTTCGACGCCTACAACGTGTTCGTCAAGCTTCACGCCGGACAGGGTGGTACGGAAGCGTGCGACTGGGTGTCGATGCTCTACCGCATGTATCAGCGCTATGCGGAAGACCAGGGATGGAAGGTCGAAGAATACGACCAGCAGCCGGGCGAAGAAGCCGGACTCAAAGACGTCTACTTCCGCATTGAAGGTTCGTACGCCTACGGCACGATGAAGGCCGAACGCGGCATCCACCGTCTCGTGCGCATTTCGCCGTTCGATGCGAACAAGCGCCGGCAGACCTCGTTCGCGTCCGTTGAAACCGTCGCCGAAATCGCCGACGACATCGACGTCGAGATCAAGGACGAAGATCTGCGTATCGACACCTACCGTTCGGGCGGCGCCGGCGGCCAGCACGTCAACAAGACCGACTCGGCCGTGCGTTTGACCCACCTGCCCACGGGCATCGTGGTGGCGTGCCAGAAGGAACGCTCGCAGCACATGAACAAGGAAAAGGCCATGAACATGCTGCGCGCCCAGCTCTACGAATACTACGAAGACCAGAAGCGTGCGGAGATGGACCGCTTCTACGGGGCGAAGAGCGCGAACGGCTGGGGCTCGCAGATTCGGTCCTATGTGTTCTGTCCCTACACGATGGTGAAGGACCTTCGCACGGAAGTGGAGACTTCGGACGTGAACGCGGTGATGGACGGTCACATCCAGCCGTTCATTGAAGCGTGGCTCCAGCAGCAGGCGGCGAAGCAGAAATAATGTAGAATGTAAAACGGAAAATGTAAAATGGAGTGCGGAGGAAAGTCCCTCGGCGTTTAAAATGAATATTTTGGTGATCGATAGATCCACGGATACGCAGAGCGTGGCCGTGGCAGCTGATGGCAAAGTGGTGGGGCGCGTCTTCGCCGGCATGGATTCGCGGAGTGCGGAATGGCCGGTGAAGATCCGCGATTTCCTCGCCACGCAGGACCTCTCGGTGAACGACCTCGATCAGGTGCTGGTGGGACAGGGACCGGGATCGTTTGCCGGCATCCGCGCCGCCCTTGCCTTCGCCCAGGGACTGGCTCTCGGCAATACGAAGAAGACGACGCAGGTCGTCGGTTTGCCGTCGACATTGGCGCTCTCGCGCGATGGCGCCCATACGGCGGTTGTGGGCGACGCGCGGCGCGACCGCTTTTGGGTCGTCGTCTACGAGGGCGTGACCTGCGTCAAGGATTTCACGCTCGTTTCGAAGGACGAGCTCGTCTCGGCCGTTCCGGAGCATTGTGCGGTGGTGACGCCCGACGGCGCCCGCATCGAAACGCTTCTGCAGGGCGTCTTCGGCCATCATTACAAAGGCTCTCTCGTGCCGCTCGCCCAGCGCCTCGCGGAAATCGCCGTGGCGCACCCCGAGTTGCCGCGTTCCGAGCCGCTGCCGATCTACCTGCAGCCCGCCGTACGGCCGAACAGCCCTTGAGAAACACGATTTTTCAAATTTTCACTTGCCAATTCCCGCGAAAAAGAGTATAAATAGACGGGAAAAGCACTGATTAGGAGCATCTATGGCGACCAACAAGTATCTTGACGATTTCATGAAGACGTTCCCGTTCGAGGGACTCACGTATGACGATGTCACGCTCGTCACGCAATATGCTGATTTCCTGCCGGATGACGCCTCGCTCGAGACGCAGCTGACGTCCCGCCAAAAGATGAAGGTGCCGTTCATTTCCGCAGCCATGGATACCGTGACCGAGGCCCCGATGGCGATTGCGATGGCGCTTGCGGGCGGTATCGGCGTGATCCACAAGAACCTCGAAGAGGACGATCAGGCCGCCGAGGTCGCGAAGGTGAAGAACTACCTCAACGGCCTCATCGCGAAGCCGGTTTGCTTCCACGCAAACGACGACATCGCGTTTCTGCGTGCGGAGAAGCGTCGCCTGGGGCTCAAGTTCAACGGCTTCCCGGTGCTGGACGACCAGGAACGCCTCGTGGGCATGATTTCCGGTTCTGACATGCGCTACGCGCCGATGGATGCGGCGAAGCTGAGCGATGTGATGCAGAAGGATCCGATCACGGCGAAGCCGGGGACCTCGCTCAAGAAGGCCTACGAAATCATGCGCGCCAACAAGATGGGCAAGCTGCCGCTCGTCGACAAGAACGGCAAGGTCGTCGGCCTCTATTCGTTCACGGATGTTCAGCGTCTCGTCGAGAACAAGCATCCAACCTACAATTGCGACGACCAGTTCCGTCTGCGCGTCTCCGCGTCCGTCTCGGGCGGCAAGGGCGATTTGTCGCGTATGGAAAAGCTTGCGGCGGCCGGCGTGGATGTCGTCGTCGTCGATTCGGCCCATGGCCATTCGAAGGGCATCATGGAAATGACGAAGTACATCGTCAAGCACTTCCCGAAGGTGGATGTGATTGCCGGCAACATCGCCACGGGCGAAGCGGCACTGGCGCTGGCGAAGTGCGGTGCGCACGCGGTGAAGGTGGGCATCGGACCGGGGTCGATCTGCACGACGCGTGTCGTGTGCGGTGTCGGCATTCCGCAGCTCACGGCTGTCTATTCGGCCGCGAAGGCATTGCGCGGTTCGGGCGTGGCGGTGATCGCCGACGGCGGCATCAAGCTCTCGGGCGACGTGCCGAAGGCGCTCGCGGCGGGTGCGGATAGCGTGATGCTGGGCTCCGTGCTGGCGGGTACCGAGGAGAGCCCGGGCGAGAAGATCTATGCGAACGGCCGTAAGTACGTGGTGTACCGTGGCATGGGTTCGATGGCGGCACTCAAGAACGGCAAGGGTTCGCGTGCGCGCTACTTCCAGGACAACGAGGAAGAGGACAATCTCGTGCCGCAGGGCATCGAGGGCATGGTGCCGTATTCCGGCCATGTGG
>JAKSOY010000012.1 GCA_024405255.1 Kiritimatiellia bacterium | reverse complement strand
TCATGTGAATCAGAGTGTCCAAGTGGCGCGTTGAAATTTATCGACACCCAGGTGGGCGTTCAAGATCGCACCCTATGGGATGCCATGTGGATCGGATTGGCTAATCGTGCGGCAATTGTAAAGTGGTTTGTCACGGCGACAGAAGTCGGACATTTCTCCGTTGGTAGCGTTTACAATGCCTGTTGCGGAGTTTAAGCAGCAATGTCAGGGACTTGCCAACAGGTATGGCTATTTCATTCATTGTAATTTCACGCTTGGCCTTGATGAAATCAAGGTAAAGACGGATGATAAGACAATTGAAGACGTGGTTGACCTTATGTTGAATGCGTAAGGGCGAACGAGAAGTGTTTTAATCGGAGGAGCATAAGATGGCACAGTTCTACAAGGAGTTCTTTCAGCCAAAGGCAATCTATAAGCCGGTGATGACCAAGGAGGCCATCGAGGCCGATCCGAACACATGGCTTGGCTTTTACCCTCACCAGACCTTCTTGCGTGTTCTTTCGACGCTGTTCGAGAAGTTCGAGGTCGGCGACCGCTCGGTTTGGATGTATGTATGGTGCGTATGGTACGGGCAAGAGCTATGCCGCACTGGTGATCCAGAAGCTCTTCACGGATACTGACGAGCGTGTCTCGAAGTACTGTGCCGATTACAAGGTCTGCTTGATGAGCAAGGTCGAAGCTTGGGGGCGGCGTCGAAAAGGTTATCAGTGAGTGCCGTAAGCCCCAAAGTCCTAGTGTCCTGTCAATCCGAGTGAGCGGGGAATATTATCAGCAGTGAATCGTTTTGGAACGGATGGGTATGTTTCTGACTCCCGACTGACTCACTCGTGGCGGAGGGCTTCGATGGGGTCTAGGGAGGCGGCGCTGAGGGCGGGGTAGAGGCCGAATACAATACCCACGCCGACGGAGATGCCGAAGGCGAGCACCATTGAATAGGGCTGGATGACCGTGGGCATCTTGGTGAAGAAGGTGATGAGGATCGGAATCACCACGCCGACAATGAGTCCGGCGAGACCGCCGCTGATCGAGAGCACACAGGTGTTGATCAGGAACTGGATGACGATGTGGCTCTTGCGTGCGCCGATCGCGCGGCGGATGCCGATCTCCTTCGTGCGTTCTGTGACGGAGGCGAGCATGATGTTCATGATGCCGATGCCGCCGACGAGCAGCGAGATGCCCGCAATGGCGCCGAGGACGATGTTGTAGGTCCGCTTCGTCCGCTCCGCCTCGCGCAGCAGCGAGAGCGGCACGTCGATTTTGAAGTCGGTCTTCTTGTGGAAGCGCCGCAGCATCGCTTCGATCGCGTGGGCGCCGGCTTCGACCACACTGGTACTCTGCATCTTGACGATGATCTGCGAAAGTTCCACGCGCTCGCCCTCCATGCCGCCGGACGAATAGCGGATGTTCGCGACGCCGAAGAGACGCGATGCCGTGGAAAGGGGAATGTAGGCGTCGGCGTCGGAATCCGGCGCGCGCACGGCTCCGCCCACCTCATTGCGGACGATGCCGACGACTTCGAAGACGCCATTGCCGAGGCGGACATGCTGGCCGATCATCGTCTCGGCCGCGAGCAGACGGCGTACGCCGAATTCGGTGAGCACGCAGACATTCGCATTCGACTCCTCGTCGGCCGGCGTGAGAACGCGTCCCGCCAGGATGGGGCGTGGCACCACCTCGAACCAGGAAGGGACCGTTTCGACCACGCGCAGTTCGAGCTGGCGTTCGTTGAAACGGGCGTTCCGTCGCACCATACGCGCGGGCACGGTACAGGCCACGCCGGGAATCGTCTCGCGAATGCGCGTTTCGTCGTCGTCGAGGAGTCCGTACATGGCGAGCTTCGCACTTTGCGAGGCGGTGTTGGCGCCTTCTTCGGATGTCGGCTTCACCGAGTTGACCATGATGTTCTGGCTGCCGAGGCGCTTGATGGACTCAAGCGCCTGATGGCTGGCGCCTTCACCGACGGCGAGCATGGCGATCACCGAACCGACGCCGAAGACCATGCCGAGCATCGTGAGGAACGAGCGCGTCTTGTGGCGCCACACGTCCGTGACGCCGAGCTTGACGAAGGGGATGTAGAAATTCAGCGATTGCATTTGAGCAGCTTTCCGTCCTTGACGACGATGTGTGAGTGGGCGTAGGCGTCGATGTCGGGTTCATGCGTGACGACGATGACGGTTTTGCCTTGCTCGTAGAGCTCTTGGAAAAGGGCCATGATCTGGACGGACGTCTTGGAGTCCAGATTGCCGGTGGGTTCGTCGGCCAGCAGCACGGCCGGATCGTTCGCGAGCGCGCGTGCGACGGCGACGCGCTGGCGCTGTCCGCCGGAAAGTTCGGAGGGCAGATGCTGCAGACGATGGCTCATCTCGACACGGTCCGCCAGTTCCTTCGCACGACGCATGCGTTCTTCCGGCGGCACGCCGAGGTAGAACATCGGCATCTCGATGTTCTCCAGCACGGTGAGCTCGGGAATGAGATGGAAGCTCTGGAAGACGAAACCGAGGTTCTTGAGACGATGGTCGGAAAGTTCGTCGTCCGGCATATGGGCGACATTGACACCGTTCAGCCAGTAGCTACCCGAGGTGGGACGGTCCAAACAGCCGAGGATGTTGAGCAAGGTACTCTTGCCCGATCCGGAAGGTCCCATGATGGCCCAGTATTCACCGCGATGGATGGAAAACGACACGCCGTCCAACGCGCGCACGGTTTCACCGCCCACGGTATAGTGGCGGCACACGTCTTCCAGTCTCACCACCTCTTCATTTATCACTTCGCTCAAAGAAATCCTTTTCTCCCCATCGCCAACCACGGTCCTCAGAAGATTCGTACTCCTTGGTAGAGTGAAACTCTATTATATCATATCAAGCGAACGGGCGGGCCGCGAAAGGACAATAAATTTTGCATCCATCACACCGGCGGATGAGGGGTCGCGTTTGAAGAAAAGTTGTGGTATAATCTTAACGTGAAGATGGCCCCTTGAGGCCTTGGACCGTTGTTGTGAAAGGATTGCCATGAAGAGACTGTTTTTCAGCAAGGTTGCTTTGTCGGTGAGTTTGTGTCTGCTCGTCGCGATGAGGGCGGGGGCGGTGCCGCGGGCCGACCGGGTGGCGCGTGTGGATGCGGAAGGCGTGATGCGGTGGGTGGACGATCAGTCGGAGGTGGCGCTTGTCGGCGTCAACTACTATCCCCCGTTCACGGTCGACTTCAAACACCTCAAGGCGCGCAAGGCCGATATCAAAGCGGTGATGCGCGAGGATGTGGCGCATTTCCGCCGACTTGGACTCGGCGTGATGCGCATCCATTGCTTCGACCGCGAGTTCTCCACGGTGGACGGCGGTTTCATCGACAATGAGCACGTCGAGCTTCTCGACTACCTCATCGACCTCGGCGCGGCGAACGGACTCTACATGGTGTTGACTCCGATCGCCTGGTGGGGCGGTTCCTACGCCCCCGACTCCACGCACGGGTTTTCAGACCGCTACACGATGCACAAGCTCACCGCCGATCGGGCGACGTGGCCGATTCAGGCGCGTTTCCTGAAGGAATTCGCCTCGCATGTCAATCGCTACACGCATCGTCGCTATGCCGACGATCCGGCCGTGCTCGCTTTCGAGTGCATCAACGAGCCGCTCTATCCGTTTCGCCATCCCGATGCCGAAGTGACCGCCTATGTGAATGCGCTTGTGGACGGGTTGCGCGCCTCGGGAACGACGAAGCCGATCTTCTACAACTCGTGGGGACGGCGGAATGCGGCCGTGGCTGCGGCGCGCGTGGATGGCGTGACGTGCAGTTACTACCCCACAGGACTCGTCGCGGGCCATGCCCTGGAGGAGCCGTGTCTCAATCGTATTCTCGCCTCGTCGCTCAAGCCCGATGCGTCCCTCGCGAAAAAGGCGCGTCTCGTGTATGAGTTCGATGCGGCGGACTGTCCCGGTTCCTACATGTATCCCGCCCTTGGAAAGCTCTTTCGCCACGAGGGCGTGCAGGTGGCCGCGATGTTCCAGTACGATCCGCTGCCGCTCGCCCCGGTCAACGAAGGGTGGAAGACGCACCACCTCAATCTCGTCTACACGCCCGCGAAGGCGATTTCAATCGCCATCATGGCCGAGACGTTCAAGCACCTGCCGCGGGCGTGTCCCTATACGCCGGCCTTTGACGAAATCGCGTTCTCGCCGTTTCGTGTGAATGCACTCCGGGACCTTTCGGAGTTCGTGACGAAGGACCGCTACTACTACACGAACGATCCTGTGACGCCGCCGCCCGATGTGTCTGCGCTCCGCCATGTGTGGGGCTGCGGGGCGTCGTGCGTGGCGGCTTCCACGGGAAACGGGGCCTATTTCCTCGACCGCGTTTCGTCCGGTGTGTGGCGTCTGCAGCTCTATCCGAGCATCTTCACCGTGGCCGATCCCTACACGGGTACGCCCGATGTGAAAGAAGTCGTACTTGCCAAGCCGGCCACTCTCACGCTCCATCTGCCCGATCTCGGCGACGCATGGATGGCAACGCCCCTGGCCGGATCGACGCCAGTGAGGGGACACACCCTGTCGTTTGGCGACTATGTGCTCACGGCGTGTGCGCCCACCGCCGCGCAGCTCGCCACTGCACGTGCGGCCGACTTGCCGCCGTTCCATGCACCCGTGCCGGAAGCGTCCACGCCCCACGTGCGCGCCCGCGTGCCCGTCCAATGGTCCACACGTGAACCGTTCCCGATCTCGTTCCAGAGCGCGGGTGTGAAGACTGTCACGGCGCATTTCGAACGCGTGGGAACGCCGATGAGGTTGAATCGACCATTGGAAAACGTCGGCGGACTCTCGCCTGTCTCCTTGAAGATGCCGGCGCTTGCCGCCGGGAATTGGCAGGTTTCCTTCACGGCGTACGGGGAGAACGGAACGACGGTGCGGTATCCGGCCAAGGGAGGGACTGACGGATTCCCCGTGAACATTTGCGAAAAGGCATCCGCCTGGGAGTTCTTCACGGTTGCGGAAGCGCTGAAGGGACGTGTCCATGGCGTGTGGGGACGGATGTCGTCCGTTCAGGATGAGAAGGGGGCACCGGCTTTCCGTTTGAACGTGGACAAGTTCCTCAAGGAGAATTCCGCGACGTCGCTTCGTCTCGATGTGGACGGTGCGGCCTTTGCGCGGCACTTCCCGCAGAGTGCGGCGAGCCGTACGCTCGTCTTGCACGCCCGCAGCGGCGAAGTTCGCACGGACAAACTCGAAGTCGTCCTCGTTCTTTCGAACGGACAGCCTTGGGGCACGAATGTCGAACTGACGCCGGAATGGCGCGACATTCGCATCCCGCTCGATTCGCTCCGCTATTTCGCGCATTGGCACGCCCCCTCGATTTCGGCGACGGACAAACCCGACATCGCACGCCTTCAGGCCGTCAACTTCTGCTTCGGCCGTTGGCTCTATCCCGCCACCTACACCCAATCCCATTCAATCGAAATCTCCTCGCTCCACGTCGAGTGAAGGTCGCAGCATCCTGCATCCGTCACCGCGGAAAATGGATAGACGCCAGAAGTCTCCGGTTTGCGCCTGACGATGGTTTGTGGTATAATCCATACAAAACGAGGAGGTGAAAATGACTTATCGTGAACGTGAACGATTGACATTGGATTTCGGCTGCCCGGATCGCGGGGCGGTTGAGGAGACATTCTATCCGTGGGTGCTGACATGCCAGCGGTTCAAGGACGAAGGCATGCCGGCGGAGATCGCGTTGGGCGCACATGACATCACGAACGACCTCGTGGGCAAGAACGCGAACGCGGATCCCGAGAAGTATCTGCCTGTCACCTGGGGCGAGGGGGTGATGGCGTATGAGAACTATTTCGGTTTCGACCCGGTGCGGCGCATCCATTTCGTGTTGCCGTTCCGCCGCTTCGAGGAGTATGTCGTCGAGGAGACGCCCGAACACGTCATCCGTCAGGACATCTTCGGCCGCTGGAACATCCAGAAGCGCGGCAGCGCGATCGAGTTGCCGTATCGTCCCATCGTCGCCGATGCGGCCGCGTGGCAGAAGATGAAGCAGCATGCGGATGCGGAACTCGCGCAGTACTTCACGGATGCGGCGATCGACGCGGCGTATGGTCCGCTCAAGGCGGCGCATGATCGCGGCGACTACACGATCCGCCTCAACCTCGAGGGGTTCTTCTGGACGCCGCGCGAACTCCTCGGCATCGAGCCGCATCTTTATGCGTTCTACGACCAGCCGGAACTGATCGAGGACATGTGCGAGTACATGCTCAATGTGTACCTCACGTATCTGCCGCGCGTGCTGGACCTTGTGCAGCCCGATGTCGTCTACCTGATGGAGGACCTCAGCGGACGGAACGGTCCGATGGTGTCGAACCGGATGATCGACAGGTTCGTTGGCGCGTACTATCGTCGGCTCATCCCGATGCTGCGTGCCCATGGCGTGGGCAATGTGTTCGTCGACACCGATGGCGATTTCATGAAGGCGATTCCGGTGTTCCTCGATGCCGGGGTCGATGGTTTCCTGCCGATGGACGTCAATGCGGGCATGGACATCGTGAAGGTGCGCCAGCAGTTCCCGAAACTCAAGATCATCGGCGGCTATAACAAGCTGGAGATCGAGAAGGGCCCCGCTGCCATCGACGCCGAATTCGCGCGCATCCTGCCGGTCGTTCGGCAGGGGGGCTACATCGTTGGCGCGGACCACCAGGTACCGCCGTCGGCTTCGCTTGAAAACTACAAATACTATATCGCGCGTCTGCGCGAGGTTATGGCTCAATGCGGACAGGCGTAAGCCAGTTGTGAGGGAAGATGAAAATGAACAAGATCCGAATGGGACTGTTGGCAGGATTGGCCCTGGCTGGTGTCGGAGTTCAGGCGGAGACGTGCGCGTTGGCGCAGACATTGGCGCGGCGGTCGCCGGCAACGCAACCCTATCCCTACGTGTCGGGTGGACGCATCGCGGGTGAACCGGTCGCGGCTTCGCCCGATCCTCTGGTCGCCTACCGGTGGGACGCTCCCTCGGCGTCGTCGAAACTGCAGGCCTACGTGATGCTGCCGAAAAAGGCCGAAGATCTTGCTGGGCATTCGTTCTCGGGACTCGAGACGGTAGACCGTGAAAAATGCGCTATCCGCGTGACAGGTCCGGGTACGTTGCGGCTGGATTTCGGCGTGGAACTGCCGGCCTGGCTGGAGATCGACAGCCCCGACCTCACGGGACAGGTGACGCTCGGCGTGAGCGAGTACAATGTCGTCGAGAGCATCGGTGGGCACAAAACGCGGCGGCCCGAGAAGATCGGTCCGTCGACCTATCGCCTCAAGCTCAACCGCGAACTCTACGAGGGCGTACGCTTTGCGTTTGTCAACATCGAGAAGTTCGATCGTCCGTTCACGATCACGGGCATTCGAGCGGTCACGCAGGTCATGCCGGTCAACTATACGGGCGCGTTCGCCTGCGACAATCCGCTGCTGGAGCGCATCTGGTATGTGGCCGCGTGGGATGTGCGGGCGAATCTGCGCGAGGACTGCATCGGCGCGATCCTGATGGACCGTGGCGACCGCATCTCGTGGACGGGCGATGCCTATCCGTCGCAGGCGGCGTCGTTGGTGGCGTTTTCGAACTACGATACGGTGCTCAAGAATCTGCGCTTCACGGAATGCCATCGCAACAACATCGAGAGCTATGAACTCTATTGGATCGAGAGCCTCATCGACTACTACATGTACTCAGGGGATGCCGAAGGGGTGAAGTCCCTGTTGTCCGCCGCCGTAGGACGCCTCGATCACGCCTACGCGATTTTCGATGCGCCGAAACATCTGCGTTTCGTCGGCTGGGACGAACGCACGGGGATCGGTTTCGACCATCCCGACTGCACGCAGAACAAGTTCACCTACCAGTTGCTCGCGATTGGCGCCTGGAAGCATTTCGCCGAAGTGCTGGACCGCATCGGCGAAGGCGCGCGTGCGGCGACCTACCGCCGCTACGCCACGGAGAAGACGAAGCAGCTTCTCGCGGATCCCGGCTATCTGGGGCGCCTTGGTATGCATGCTTCGGCGGATGCGATCAATGCTGGACTTCTGTCCGATCTCGAGAAACTCTACCACCGCGATCTTGCGGATCGCGTTCAGCGGCTTTCGTATTCGCCGTTCAACCAGTGCTTCCTCATCCAGGCCATGGCGGCGGCGGGACATTACGACGATGCGTTTGCGAGCATTTTCGACTTGTGGGGCGAACAGATCAATTATGGCGGCACGTGTTTCTTCGAGGTGTTCCGTCCTGACTGGATTCCGATCATCGGCGTCAACGGTCCCGTGCCGTTCACGCAGAGCGGCCACACGAGCCTGGCGCACCCGTGGGGAGCGGGCGTGCTGCAGTGGCTGAGCGAAGAGATGCTGGGGATCAAGCCGATCGAACCCGGGTTCGCGAAGTTCGCCGTGAGGCCGCACTTCAATGGACGCGCCACCCGCGTGTCGGGACGTACGATGACGCCGCATGGGGCGGTAGAGGCGAGCTTCGATCTGACGACGGGCCGTCACGCGCTCACCGTGCCGACTGGGACGCAGGCCGATTTCGCGATCCCGAAGGAAGGGATGTCCATCAAGAAGATCGTCGTGTCGGAAGGTGGAAAGAATGTGAAGGTCGAGTCGCTTGATTCGCAGGATGGTTTCGCCGTTCTACGGAACCTGCCGACGGGTCGCTACACGTTTGACGTGACCTATGCGGGCAAACCCCGGGCCGCGCGTGTGGAAGAATGGCGGTATGCGACCACGTGCGAGGCGATTGATTACGCGACGCGGGGCGATTGGTTCAAGAAGTACGGGAAAGACGGTTATTTCATTGTCGGGGGTGGCCCGAAGAAGAGCGATCTCGCGGTGTTGCCGGACTATGTGGAGTCGGTGACGTTCGACTATGTGAACAGACTGTCGAACCATCGTTCGGTCGACGTGCTGCCGCGCGATCCGCGCGCGCCGCTGGCGACAGGGCCCGACGGTACGGGACCACGTGCGTTCGGATGCTACTACTCGAATGGTCTGCAGATGTGCCCTGTAGACATCAAGCTCAAGCAGCCGCGCAAATTTACCGTCGCACTCTATTTCGCGGACTGCAAACCGGGGCCGGGCGGCCGTGTGCAGAATGTGGACGCATTCGATCTGGAGACGTTGAATCGTATCGCCCCGACCGTGAAAGTCGAGCATTTCGAAGGTGGTGTCTACGTGGTCTTCACCTACGACCGTTCGATCCGCTTCCGCTGCAACAACATCCGCGGCGACAATGCCGTGATCAACGCCGTATTTTTCCAATAGGCGAGGTGCGTCCCCGTGAATCCGCTATGTTCCCCGCTCCGTTTGCCGCGAGACGATGTTTTCGCTAGAGGGGGGGCTCGGATTTTGGTATAATGTCCTTAAACAGAGAGGTTTAAAGGACTAGACGATATGAAGAAATCATTGATTCGCGGGATGCTGGCGCTGCTGGCGGGTGTTGCAACGAGTGCGGTGTGGGGGCTGTCCCCAACTGTGGCGACGAGTCCGGACGGACTGAACAAGATTGAGCTTGCGCGCAAGGACGGTGTGGTGAAGATCACAGCGTCGCGGCGGGGCGATGTGACGATGGTGTCGACATTCGCGGGGCTCGCGTATCTTGATTCCGACAAGGGGCCGGACCCGAAGCGGGACGACATCCTTTCCGTGTCGACGAGCCGGACCACGGGTGTCCGTAAGACGCCCGTCTACAAGCGTGCCGAGATTTCGCTCGCCGACTGTCGTACGCGTGTGTCCTTCGAACGTGGCTGGGGCATTGAGCTTGCGGCGCGTAACGACGGTGTCGCGTGGCGTCTGTTCACCGAGGGCAAGGGCGAGGTGAAGATCACGGCGGAAAAGACGAGCTTCTCGTATCCGACGGACGATTGTCTGGTGTGGCCGGGCTATGGCCGCAAGCCGGCGAAGTTCGACCGTCTTCAGTGGGGTTTCCAGCCGAAGAACGTGATGCAGAAGGTGCGCGAGATCCGCGTGGATGGCGGCGAGCTGGCGGCGCACCATTGCCTGCCGCTGCTGTCGCAGAATCCGGCGACGGGACGTTGGGCGCTGCTCACGGAAAGCGACCTCGTGGACTATCCGTCGATGCAGCTGGTGCGTCCGAGTGCCGCGAATACGTCCGTTCACGCGCTCTTCGCGGCCTATCCTGCGACGACGAACTACACGGGACGCTACTACCGCGTGTTGACGCGCGAGAACTTCATCGCCCGTACTTCCGCAGGACGCACCTTCCCGTGGCGCGTCGTGCTGCAGGGCGACAAGCCGGGCGATCTGACCGACTCCGACTGCGTGGCGGCGCTTGCGCGTCCGCCGGATCCGGGTGCGGACTTCAGCTGGGTGCAGCCGGGCATCGTGGCGTGGGACTGGTGGAACAACTGGAACCTCAAGGGCGTCGACTTTAAGCCGGGTATCGATACGCGCACCTACAAGTACTATCTCGACTTCGCGGGACGTCACGGCATCCGCTATGTGATTCTCGACGAGGGCTGGAGTGAAAAGCTTGATGTGACGCGCGTGCAGAAGAACATCGACCTGCCGGAACTCATCCGCTACGGAAAGGAACGCGGCGTGGAGATCATCCTGTGGTGCGCGTGGGCTCAGTTGCCGGGCCGTCAGGACGAGATTTTCGCCAAGTACGCGAAGATGGGTGTGAAGGGTTTCAAGATCGACTTCATGAACCGCGACGACCAGCAGGTTGTGAACTTCCTCGAAGAGACGGCGCGCATCGCTGCGAAATATCATTTCCATGTCGACTATCACGGCATGTTCAAGCCGTATGGACTCGAGCAGCGCTATCCGAATGTGCTGTCCTACGAAGGCGTGCATGGACTTGAGGAACTCAAGTGGGTGACGCACAAGGACATGCCGCTCGTGGACTGCCAGCACTACTTCCTGCGCATGGCGGCGGGTCCGATGGACTACACGCCGGGGGCGATGCTGAACCGGACGCGTGCCGCGTGGAAGCCGGTGTACAAGCGGCCGACCTCGCAGGGGACGCGCTGCCACCAGATGGCGCTTTTGCCGCTCTACTTCTCGCCGCTTCAGATGATGGCCGACTCGCCGACGAACTACGAGGCAAATGAGGAGAGCGCCACGTTCATGGCCGGGGTGCCGACGGTGTGGGACGAGTCGCGTACGCTTGCGGGCGATCCGCGTACGTTCGCCGCCGTGGCGCGTCGGAAGGGGAACGCCTGGTGGATCGGTGTGATCAACGCGTGGGAGCCGCGTGAAGTCGAACTCGACCTTTCGTTCCTCGGCGATGGCGCCTGGTCGATGGAGTCGTTTGCCGATGCGGCCGATGCGGACAAGAATCCCGAGCATTATGTACGCCAGACCGGCGTCAAGCCGGGTTCGACGCTCAAGATCAAACTCGCGCCGGGCGGCGGTTTCGCCGCGAAGCTGACGCGCTAGAAAACGAGAGTCAAAACATGAAAAGGTTGCTGTTCTGGGTTGGTGCTGTTGCGCTCGCCGCGTCTCTTTTCGCGGGGGATCCGTATGACTACAAGCAGACGGTGCAGCGTCGCGTGTCGCCGGTGGCGATTACGCATCCGATTGCGGGACGTTCGCTCGTCGACTTCGGACAGGAGGCGTTCGGATTCCTCGAGTTCGTGCCGCCGCCGGGAACGCGCGGACCTTACGAGGTGCGTCTGGGCGAAATCATCAAGCCGGATGGCAGTGTGAAGATGAACCCGGGCGCGACGATCCGCTCGACGAAGATTGTCGGCGAGATCACGCGTGATGGCGTTCATCGTGTACCGCTCAAACCCGATAAGCGCAACACGAACGGGGGCCGGGAAGGTGCGGCGGTAAAGATTCCGGCGCGGCATGGCGTCGTGACGCCGTTTCGCTATGCGGAAGTCTTTCACGCACCGTTCAAGGTCAACCCCGAGACGGTGCGCATGGTCGCCGTGGAATATCCGATGGATATGACGCAGTCGGCTTTCACCTGCGATGACGCGCGGCTTGTGAAGATCTACAATCTCTGCAAGGAGTCGATCCGCGCCACGTCCTTTGCGGGACTCTATGTGGATGGCGATCGCGAGCGGATCCCCTACGAGGCGGATGCCTATCTCAACCAGCTCGGCGAGTACGCCGTACACGCCGACTACTCGCTTGGACGTGCGAGCCACGAGTATCTGATGGCGCATCCCACCTGGCCCACGGAGTGGAAGCAGCATTCAATCAAGATGGCATGGACGGACTGGATGTGGTCCGGCGATACGCGGTCGTTGGCGAAATGCTACGACCAGTTGAAGAACGACAAGCTGCTGGAACGCTTTGCGCGTCCGTCGGACGGTTTGCTCGTCACGGGCAGTGCGGCGAACAAGTTTTCGAAGACGAATCCCAACGGCGCGCGTGACATCGTCGACTGGCCGCTTGGCGAACGCGACGGCTATGTGTTCGAAGAACTCAATGCCGTGGTGAACGCGTTCTACTACCGCAATCTCCTCGAGATGGCCGACATCGCGCGAGCCTTGGGGAAGACGGCGGATGCAGAAGCTTTTGCGGCGCGTGCCGTGCGCGTGTACGCGGCCTATCAGCGCGTGTTCTTCCGCGCGGCGACGGGCGTCTATGCCGACGGCGAAAAGACGGATCATGCGTCCTTGCACGCGAATGCGGCGGCGTTGGCGTTCGGACTCGTACCGCCGGCTCGGCAGGCGCGCGTCGTGGCGCATCTGGCATCGCGCGGCATGGCCTGCAGTGTCTATTTCGCGCAATACCTGCTGGAGGCGTTCTTCGAGGCGGGACGCGCCGATCTCGCGCTCAAGCTGATGACGTCGACGGGCGATCGCAGCTGGCTGGGCATGCTCGACCAGGGGGCGACGATCACGCTGGAGGCATGGGCCCCGAAGTACAAGCCGAACCTCGATATGAACCATGCCTGGGGCACACCGCCGCTGAATGTCATCTCGCGCTATCTGCTGGGTGTGACGCCGCTCGAACCCGGTTTTGCGAAGATCCGGATTGCGCCGCAGTTCGGTTCGCTTCGGACGGTGAAGGGAACCGTGCCGACCGCGAAGGGTCCGGTGACGATCGTCTATGAAAACGAGACGCTCACCGTCACCACTCCCGCGCCGACGCGTCTGGTCTTTGCGGGCCAGACACGGAACCTCACGGCGGGTACGCACGTGGTGCGCAAGTGAGCTTCAGATCAAAGAAAGGATAGAAGAATGAAAATCAAGGGATGGACAGGTGCCGCTGCGCTTTCGCTTGCGGCGAGCCTGTGGGCGGCTCCGCAAGGACGCGTGGCTCTCCACACCTGGAATACGGCGGTGGAGTTCAAGGACCTCGTGGTGACGGGGTGTGACGGGAAGGTGCTGTGGCGCGGTGTACCGGATCCGGCGACGCAGGAACACGAGGCGGACGGTTCATGGTCGCTCGTCAACGGCGTGCTGCGTCAGTCCAATCCCTCCGTCACGAACGCCGTCATCCGCTTCGGCGACAAGGCGTGGGGCGACTATACGCTGCGTGTGAAGGCGCGCAAGCTCGAGGGACTGGAGGGCTTCATCCTTCATGTGCGTGAAAAAGGTCCAGACCAGTGCATCTTCGCCAACTACGGTGGCTGGAACAATGTCGACCACGGACTGGAATCGCGAGGCAACTACGATTTTACGACGCCCTTTCGGAAACGCTTCTCGAAAATCGAGAAGGGACGCTGGTACGACCTGGCAGTGACATGCTGCGGTGAACGGGTGACGATGTCACTCGACGGGAAGCCGCTTTTCACGGACGTGGCGATGCCGGAGACCGATCCCAACGCGCCGAACGTCGTGACGGTCGAGAGCGAGAAGGTGCGTTTCCCCGTGGCGGAAGACCAGTGGGGAATCTTCTTTGAAGACATCTCGCTGTCGCTCGACGGCGGTGTGTATGCCGAACTCGTGCGCAACCGCAGCTTCGAGGATGGCGGGCGCTATGATCAGAAGCGCAATCCGTGGTCGTGGCGGAATCGGTCGACGTCGCTCGAATATTGGAACCCGGTCGGCCCGGCCACGATGACGCCTGATTTCTCGAAGCCGCTTTCGCCGCAGAATACGCAGTGCGTGCGCGTTCTGGCGCAGCCGGGTGGCGGTATCGCGAACGACGGCTATTTTGGCATCGCCGTGAAGAAGGATGCGAAGTATCGTCTGTCGGTGGCGGTGCGCGGTGAAGTGAAGGGACCGATCGTCGTGTCGCTCGAATCGCTTGGCAAGCCCGCGTTTGCGCTGGGTGAAATCACCGGAGTGGGCGCGGACTGGCAGACGAAGAAGCTCGAACTCACGGCGAACGCCACCGATCCGACGGCGAAGCTCGTCTTCCGTGCGCCGGCGGGCGGTACATTCTACCTCGACTGCGTGTCGCTGTTTCCGAAGGATACGTACGGTACGAGCGGACTCTTCCGCAAAGACCTGATGGAACGCCTGGCCGCGTTGCGTCCGAGTTTCGTGCGCTTCCCGGGTGGTTGCTGGGTCGAGGGCGATACGATGGCGGAAGCCTATCGCTGGAAGAAGACGATCGGCTCGGTGTGGAATCGCCGCACGCAGTGGAACATCTGGAACTACTGGTCTGCGAACGGCGTTGGTTTCCACGAGTATCTCGTTCTCTGCGAGGAACTCGGTGCGAAGGCGCTCTTCTGCATCAACTGCGGCATGAGCCACAAGGAGAACGTGCCGATGTCGAAGATGGGCGAGTTCGTGCAGGATGCGCTCGACTGTATCGAATACGCGAACGGACCTGTGACTTCGAAGTGGGGCGCCGTGCGTGCGGCGAACGGCCATCCGAAGCCGTTCAATCTCAAGTATCTTGAAATCGGAAACGAGAACGGCGGCAAGGCCTATCACGAGCGTTACGCGCTCATTCACGATGCCGTGACCAAGGCGTATCCTGAAATCAAGATCGTCTCCGACGTGTGGGGCGGTCCGGTGCAGGGACGCCCGCAGCACATTCGCGACGAACACTACTACAACAGCCCCGACTTCTTCATGACGGAAGGCTCGAAGATGTACGAGACGCGTCCGCGTGGCGAGTACGAGGTGTTCGTGGGCGAATATGCGGTGACGCGCGATGTCGGCCGCTGGGGCGACCTCCGCGGCGCCATCGGCGAGGCGGCCTTCATGTGCGCGTTGGAACGCAATGCGGACCTCGTGAAGCTTGCGGCGTATGCCCCGCTTTTCGCGAATGCGAATCACACGGCCTGGGCGCCGGACCTCATCTATCCGATGACGGATGGAAACTTTGTGAATCCGAGTTGGAACGTGCAGAAGCTCTTCAGCGAGAACCGCGGCAAGGAAGTCCTTGACTTCCTGCAGACTTCAGGCTGGATGACGGCGAAGAACGGACGGCGCTGCCGTGTGATTTCCGCTTCGACCATTCGCGATGCGGACGGTTCGCTGATCGTGAAGCTTGTGAATTGTTCCGAAGCGCCGCAGCCGAGCGTCGTGCGCGTGAAGGGCGGTTCGCCGTATACGCGCGCAAAGAAGACCGTGTTTACGGGGCCGAACGCGCGGGCGAGCAATTCGCCGGACAATCGTGAAGCGCTGAAGGAGGTTTCTTCTTCGGTGACGGTGGCGAACGGAGAAATCTCCGAAACGCTGCCGCCTCTGTCGTTGACGGTCTATCGTCTCGCCCGCTAAGGGCGAGACGACAATCGCTTCGTTAGAAGCGGGCCAGATCGAGCATGGAACCCGGACCGAGCGCGCGGAGATAGATGAAGAAGTAGACGCGGTTGTCGCAATCTTCTTTCGATCCATCGATGCGCGTGTACGAGGTTTCATGCGCGAACTGGAAGCGGTAGCCCAGGCAGTCCGTCATCAGGTCGAACCAGGCACCCACTTCGTCCGTTTCGTTGCGCCGGCAGTCGAAGCGGATGTACGGCGACCACGCGAGCCAATCGCACAGCGTGTGCTCGAAGCCGAGCTGAAGGACGTTCGACAGCTCGTAGTTCCAGCGGTCGCGTTCGCTCGGCAGATAGTTCCAGAGACGGTGGTCGCGGCCGATGTAGCCCAAGTGCCACGCGAATGTTTCCGTCAGACATTGGCGGAAGAAGATGTCCGCGTACGCGACCTTGTCGTTCTGACAGTCGTATTCGGCGCGCGTGAAGAACGAGATGTCGCGGGACGGATTCCAGCGGATGCGCGTACCCGGGACCACCTGGCGTTCACCGTGGCGGTTGTAATGGCCGTCTTCGTCGTTACGCGGGTAGCCGGTGAGCGGTCCCTCGTAGTCGGCGCTGTAGGGGTCCATCGTGGCGAAGGGGATCGCCGCGTACACATCCCAGTCGAGAATCGTGCGCAGGATGCCCTTGTCGTCCGCCTTTTCAAACGTGTTGCGGATACCGGGGCGAACGCCATGCCAGTTGTAGGGCAACCCGCGGCCTTCGAATCCGAATTGGTCCAGCCAGTCGACCGAGCGGTCGTAGTTGTCGAACACGTAGTAGCGATTGCTGCGACCTTCGGAAAGCTGGACGTTCTGGTAGGAGTAGTCCAGATAGGGCTCGAAGGTGTGGCGCCAACGCGCGTTGAGCCATCCTGTGGCACGCGCGGCGGCGGTCACGCCGACTTCGGCGATATGGCGGAAAATCGCATCGCCCGAGGCCTTGAGGTAGTCCGAGCTACGCGAACCGCTGTCGCTCCAGTAGGTGCCGCGATAGCCGGCACGCGGTACGACCGACACGACATCCGCCACCTTGAAGGGAATCGTCACACGATGGGCGGTGTCCATGCGGAAGGCCTGGTAGTCGGCGCCGTGTCCGTTTTCGCCGAGATAAGGCACATAGCGGTACATCGGATCGTGCGAACCATAGCGCGCGTAGTCGTGGTTGAGGTAGCCCGCGCGCGTCTGCATTTCGTAGTTCGCCGGGAGGTCCCAGATCGGCTGCGGCGCAACATTCACCCAGCCTTCCGGGAGGCGCGAGGTGCCGCCGTAGAAGTCGTTGATCGGACCCGACACGCTTCCGCCGGCCGCCCACGAAAGCTCGCGGTGTTCGTACCAGGCTTCGTTCGACGGCAGCGACTCAAGACGATGGTCCTTGTCGAAGAAGTCGCGGTTCATGTGTGAATCGCTGAAGTAGGTCGCGTGCACGCGCAGGTCGTCGCGTTCCGTCAGTTCGGCGGCGTGGTCGAGCACTACGCGATAGCGGCGGCGTTCAACGTCGCTGCCCCAGTTCTGGTAGTTGCGGTGGTGGCCTGACCAGTGGTGCCGCGTATAGCGGTCGTAATCGTCGTCCCACGCGTTGTAGGCCGAGATCTTGCCGCGGCCGAATTCCTGCAAGTCCCACTTGAACGACTGGCCGATGCCGAATCCGTTTTTCGTACGGTAGTCGACGGACGAGGAGGCACCCAGCTTGTAGGGGTCGGACCCGCCGCTGTTGTAGAGATCGTAGACGTATTTGGTCAGCAGGAAGCCGCCCCAGCGGGACCGATAGCCCGGCAGCACGCGCAGACCGTAGTCCGTATTGAGCGGATAGTACCAGAAGGGCACCCACAAAATCGGCATGTCGTAGAAGCGCAACCAGGCGTCCTTCACGATCACGGCTTCATTTTGAAGGTAGGTGAATTCACCGCGGAGTTCCCAGTGCAGATGGTCCACGTCGTTCGAGCAGGTCGTGGCCTGGGCCGGGGTGCCGAACTTGTAGGTTCCCGTCTCGTCGTGCGAGACTTGGTTGGACAGGAACCGGTAAGGAGCCGCCACGGCGCTGACGTGACCAGTGGCGACGCCGACGCCTGTGTGGATGTTCCCCTGCAGGTGGTCGCTGGTAATCGTCAGGGGACCCGAGATCTTCTGTCCTTGCGTTTTGGACGGAAGCGGCTCGGGCGCCAGGAGGTCGAGCAGACTCGGATTCGCCGAAGCGAGCGCGGAAAAGGCGCTCGCACAGGCGAGAAGGGAGAGGGCGTTCTTGGTTTTCATAGTTGCTCCTTAAACAGCCGGTTTGCCGGCACCTGAAGAGTATAGCACTTGTCCACTCTCCGCGTCCAGTATAGAATACGTTTCCGGGTGGCGGTGGAGTTCCGAGACGAACGTGAGTTTCGTGTTGAACTGGGCCTGCAGCTGGGCGAGAATCTGCGCATCTTCCGTACGGAGACGCTGCATGACCGCCGGGGCGATGACGATTTTCGGCACGAACGGATGCTTCTCGGCGTCGGCCGTGCGCAGGAGGGACGTGAGCTTGCGCTGAAGTTCGATGGAGACGGCGAGCGGCGACTTGACGACGCCGTGTCCGCCGCAGCACGGGCAGGTGCTCGAGAGCATCGAGAGGATGGATTCCTCGTGACGCTGACGGCTCATTTCCAGAAGGCCGAGCTCGCTGATTTCCAGCACGTTCGTGCGGGCGCGGTCGCGCTTGAGCGCGTCCTTGAGCGCACGGTAGACCTGCTTCTGATGCTTGCGGCTCTTCATGTCGATGAGGTCGAGCACCACGAGACCGCCGATGTTGCGCAGGCGCAGCTGGCGGGCGACTTCTTCGACGGCTTCGAGGTTCACGTCGAGGATCGCCTCTTCCTGCGTGCCCTTGCCCTTGTGGTGGCCGGTGTTCACGTCCACGGCGATGAGCGCTTCCGTTTCGTCGATGACGAGATAGCCGCCGCTTTTCAGCTTCACCTGGCGGTTGAAGGCGTCGTGCAGCTGGCGTTCGATGCCGAGGCGCTCGAACACGTTTTCAGCCCCCTCGTAACGGCGCACCTTGCCGCGCGCACGGCGGGAGATGCGGCTGGTGACGTCGCGCAGCTTTTCAAATGTCTGCTCGTCGTCGACGATGACGCTGTCGATGTCCTCGGTCAGCCAGTCGCGCACGACGCGTTCCACGAGGTCCGGTTCCTGCCACACGCAGCACGGCGTGCGGAGGTTCTTGACATTGCCCTGCAGTTCGTGCCAGCTCTCGAGCAGGTTGCGCATGTCGCGCACGAACGACGTGCCCTTGGCACCCACGCCGGCGGTTCGGACGATGAGACCGACGTCTTCCGGCAGCAGCAGGCGGTCGAGGATTCTCTTCAGACGCTTGCGCTCTTCGGCGTCGCCGATCTTACGCGAAACGCCGCGCGTCTTCGTGCCGGGCATCATGACGAGGTAGCGCCCCGGGATGGAGAGGTTGGTCGTCACGCGCGGACCCTTCGTGGAGATCGGACCCTTGGTGACCTGCACGATGATTTCCGAACCCGGCTTGAACTTCTCGTGGATTTCCTCGGTCGTGAGCCGCGGCGGCTTGCCGCGCTTGCGTCCGTTGTTCTTACCGCCCTTGTTGTTCTTACCGCCCTTTCCGTTTTTCGCGGGCTGCTCATCCTCTTCAAGGTCGACTTCGTCGAGGAAGGCGTCCACGTCGGGTTGCATGTCCCAGTAGTGGAGGAAGGCGTTTTTCTTGAGGCCGATATCCACGAAAGCGGCCTGAAGGTCGTCCTGAAGGTTCTGGATGCGGCCTTTGAAGACGCAGCCGACGAGGCGCTCGTCTTCCGGGTGTTCGACCATGTATTCCTCGAGGCGGCCGTTTTCCATCACGGCGACGCGGGTTTCGAGTTTTTCGACGTTGACGATGATTTCGCGCTTGATCTTGTTTCGTTTAAACCAGTTGCGCACGGTACTGACGACGGTTTGAATGACTGACATGATTTGTTCCTTTAGATTTGTTAAGAGTTTTTTGTTGATGAGATTGTCTGTTTGGTTAGATTGTTCGATTGGCAGAAACTAGTTTTCCTCTTCGCGGTGTACGCACACGCTTTGGACGAATCCAAGCGATGCCATCAGAACGATGAGGAAGGTCCGTCCTGCGCTGATGAAAGGCAGGGGCAGGCCTGTGATCGGCATCAATCCGATGGACATGGCGATGTTGATATAGATGTGACAGAAAATCAATGTCGCAACACCGGCGGCGATGAGTCGCCCGCGGTCGTCGGTGGCGAAAAAGGCGATCTTCAGTATCGAGAGGAGAAGACCGAGGAAAAAGGCTAGAACGGTGAGGTTGCCGACGAAACCGCACTCCTCGCCCACGACGGCGAAGATGAAGTCGTTCATTGAAACTGACGGTGGCAGGTAGCCGAGCGCCTTCAGTTCACCTTTTTTGAGGCCCTTGCCCCAAACGGCGCCCGAGCCGATCGAGATGAGTGCCTGGCGGAGATTGTAGCCGGCGCCGCTGACGTCCTGGTCGGGGAAGAGGAAGACGCGCAATCGCTTGATCTGATGGTCCTTGAGCGGCAGGCGTTTGAGGATTTCCGCCTTCTGGACGGGATCGGTCTTGTGTTCGGCGACATAGACGGTACCGAGAACGAGTCCGGCGGCGAGAAGTCCCGAGATGATCAGAACAACAAGCCCCTTGGTCCAGACGCGGGCCGCGAGCAGCATCACCATGACGGACGGTGCCAGGACGAGGGCGGTGCCCAGGTCTGGCTCCTTGAGAATGAGCAACGCGGGAACGCCGAAGGCAAGCGCCGCCGCAAGGAACCACTTGAAGGATTCGCGGCCGACGTGTCCGACCAGGTGGGCGATGAAGAGAATCACCGCGAGCTTCGCGATTTCGCTCGGCTGGAAGAACCAGAGCCAGCGTTTGCCGCCGTAGATGTTGGCACCGAATATGAGGACGGCGACGAGCAGCACCAGCGAGATGAGGTAGCAGGGCGTCGCGAGGACTTCGACGAGCTTTCGATAGTCGATCAGCGAAATCGCGAAGTAGATGAAAAGCCCCAGCACGGCCGTGCAGGCGTATGAATACCAGATGTTCTGCAGATAGACCGTTTGACGGGCCGCGCCGGCGCTCCAGATGAACGTCGTGCCGAATGCGATGAGCGCCACCATCGAGGCCGTCAGCAGCCAGTCCATGCGTCTGAATTTTGCGAAGAGTTCGAGCAGCATGTCAGTCTCTCCCTTCCAAATTCGAGGTGGTGGCGCGTATGGCCGAAATTTCGTTTTCGCCGAAGATGCCGGCGAGGACGTTGTGGACGCGCGGTGCGACGGTCTTGCCGCCGGAATCGCCTCGCTCGACGATCATGGCGATGGCAATCGTCGGATTGTCGAAGGGGGCGAAGGCGATGATCCAAGTGTTCTTGCGTTTCGTCTCGCCGCGGCCGATTTCCGCCGTACCGGTCTTGCCGCCGCATTCGACATTTAGACGATAGCGGCGGTGGCGTCCGTTGGGTGTGACGGCAGTATCGGTGCGAATGGCGATGCCGCGTCCCGTACCGGCGTCGACGACGTCCTTCATGCCTTCGCGCACAAGGGCGAGCGATTCGTCCGGGAAGGGAATGTGCCGGACCGGTTTCGGCTTCGAGAGGAAGTCACGCGCGTAGAGGTAGGGACGGTAGATGTCGCCGCCATTCCCCAGCGTGGCCGCCACCACCGCCATCTGCAGCGGGGTGACGAGCAGCATGCCCTGGCCGATGCACATCTGGCACGTGTCGCCCGGATACCACGGTTCGTTGTACCACCGGCGTTTCCATTCGTCGTCCGGTACGACACCGGCGTACTCGCCCTCGAGATCGATGCCGGTGCGAGCCCCCAGCCCGAAGTCCCGTGCCGCCTGGATGACGGCATTCGAACCGATGGCGGTGCCCATGTTGCAGAAGAACGTATTGCAGCTTTCCTTGAGCGCCTGACGCACATTGACGTAGCTGTGACCGTAGCGGTTCCAGCAGTGCAGGCGAAGATTGCCGAGACGGTAGATGCCCGAACAGTCGTACTCGTCCTCGGGCATCCATCCCGTGGCGAGTCCCGCGAGCGCGGTGATGGGCTTGAACGTGGAACCGGGCGCATAGCCTTCGCTGATGGCTCGATTCTGTCCGCGTTTGGCAGGTGCGTTCGTCAGCGAGGCGTAGACTGCGCTCGAAAGCGTCGGCACGCATTTGTTCGGGTCGAAGGTCGGTGAGCTGGCCATGGCCAACACGGCGCCGTTGCGCGGATTCAGCACCACGCAGGCACCCGTGACGCTGTGGAGCTCGCGTTCGACGTCGGCCTGGATCTTGATGTCGAGCGTCAGGCGCAGGTCGAGTCCGTCGGCCGGGTCCACGCCGCTTTCACTTGTGTCGGCGAGCAGCGTCTGGCGGGCCTTGGTCGGACGGAATCCCCGGGCGTCGACACGGATGTGGCGTTCACCGGTCACGCCGGCCAGGTAGCGGTTGTAGAAGCTTTCGACGCCGCCGCGTCCCATCATGTCCTTTTCGCTGAAATAGACGGGATCGTTCTCGGCCCCCGCCGTCTCGCCGCGTCCCGTATAGCCGAGGATGTGGGCCGCGAGATTGCCGTAGGGATAGAACCGCTCGGCCTCCACGTGGTCGGAGAATCCCGGGAATTCCTGCAGACGTTCGCAGAACTGGGCGAAGACGCGGGCATCGATGTCGCGCCAGGCGACAAGGGGAATGGCGCTGGCGGTCCGCAGATGGCGGGCGATCTGAGTCGTTGAAATCTGGCGGGGCAGATGCAGGGCGGTCGCAACCTGGTCCACGGCGGTGTCGACGGCGGCCACGGTGTTCGAGGCGGCGCCGCGGCGCTGGAACTCTTCGAGGTTGCAGAGGATGCAGTAGCTGGGACGGCACTCAGCCAGGATGCGGTCCTTGCAGTCGAGGATGCGTCCGCGAAGACCCGGCACGCGGACGCGGCGGATGGTCTGCTGTTCCTGGCTCTCGCGCGAGTCGGCGACATTCAGAACCTGGATACGGAAGAGCGAAATGCCGAGCACGAGTTCGCCGAAGACGAACAGCGCACCGAGGGCCAGCATGAACCAGGCAGAGGTCTTCATGCGCGCCTCCCGTCCATCAGCGTTCCCTCGAAGCCGATCGCCGTTTCGATCCGCGGCAGCAGGAAGAAGAGCAACGCACCTACAGGCGCGGCGGGCAAGACGGCGGCGAAGAACCGGATGAAGAGCGTGGTCTCTTCGCCCACTACGCCCCAGACGGCAAGCCACACTTCGTGCAAGGGCGCGCAGATGGTCACGGCCACGAATCCGAGTGCGGCGGACTTGAGAACGACGGCAAAATGCTGGATGAACCGCGCCCCGGTGCCGACGAGAAGGAAGTAGCCGGTGGCACAGCCGATGGGGAAGCCGCTCAGGGCGTCCTCGAAGGCTCCGGCGAAAAGGACGGCGGGAATCCAGCGCGCCGTATAGAAGGGCGGCAACTCTGCATGACGGTCGTCCTTGTCGACCATCGGCTGGATGAAGGCCCAATGCAACGCCAGCGCCAGGAGGAATGGAGGCTTGGCGCCGCCAAACGAAGGCCACATGTCCTGACAGGCCGCCGCAAGCACCGTGCTCAACACGATGAAGAGAATCTGGACGATCTTAGTCTTCACGGCGGATGAACACGTCCTCCAAGGTCAGGAAGTCGACGGCCGGCTCGACGTCGCCCTCCCGTTCCAGTTGTGTCTCGTCCGCATCACACGCGTCTGTCAGGTAGCCGACTGTCAGCCCGCGGGGGTAGATGCCCCCAAGGCCGCTCGTGATGATTTTCGCACGCGAAGGCAAACTGGGCCGTCGCTTCATGTGTCGAATGCGAAGAGGGTTGATGAAATAGAGGATCGACGCACCGGCATCCGCATGGAGCGTATGGATGCCGCCGCCTTCGAGAATGCCGTAGATGGTTCCCAGTTCGGGATCGCCCGTTTTGATTTCACACGAAACCTTGACGGAAGGGGATGTGATGAGCCGTACTTCGGCGGTTCGGAGCGAGACCTGTTCGACGCGGCCGACTAGTCCTTCCGGCACGATGACGGCGGCATTGGTCGAGACCCCGTCGACGGAACCGCGTCCGACACGCAGCAGCCCGCGCACGCCGCCCGCGCCCTCGCGCGCGAGCACGGGCGCGCAGATCCAGCGATTGGTCGGCACATTGGCACGGTAGTCGAGAAGCCCCCGCAGACGGGCGTTTTCGGTTCGCAGCTGGGCGATGTCCGTTTCCAGCAGGTGAAGAGCGGCGTTCTCGAGTTTGAGCTTGCGGTTCTCGACGGCCGTCGTTCCGGGATTGAATACGCCTTTCAGACGGGTGAACAGGTTGCGCGCGACCCAGGCGCGTCCGTTCTCAACAGGATAGACGGCTTCCTGGGCGACACGACGCCCGCACGCGAACCAAAGTCCGAGTGCGACAAGCGCGATGACCGCAATGAATGTACCTGTTCTGTTTTTCAACTGTCCTTCCTTGGTGGAAGGACTTCCCGGGGATTACCGTCTCGTATTCTTGATGAGAGTATCGAGTTCGTTCATCACCCGTCCCGTGCCCTCGGCCACCGCCGAAAGGGGGTCTTCAGCCCGCGTGACGGGCAATCCCGTCTCCTGGGCGATCAGCTTGTCGAGCCCCCGCAGCAGCGAACTGCCGCCGGAGAGCACAATCCCGCGGTCGACCAAGTCGGCCGCCAGTTCCGGTTCGCAGTTACCCAACGTGGTGCGAACGGTTTCGACAATGTTGGAAACAGGTTCGGTGAGCGAGTCTCGAATCTCCTCAGAGGTGATGGTCATCGTCTTTGGAAGTCCCGCCACGATATCGCGTCCACGCACATCCATGGTCATTTCCTGACCCGTCGGAAATGCAGAACCGATTTGCATCTTGATGTCCTCGGCCGTCCGCTCGCCAATCAGCAGATTGTACACGCGGCGCATGTGGCTCACGATGCACGCGTCCATGGCGTCGCCCGCCGAACGCGCACTGCGCGAGTGCACGATGCCGGAAAGGGAGATGATCGCCACCTCGCACGTTCCGCCGCCGATGTCCACGATCATGCTGCCCGCCGGTTCGGCAACCGGCAGGCCGACCCCAATGGCTGCCGCCATCGGCTCTTCGACCAGTACGACATCACTCGCACCCGCCGCTTTCGCCGCGTCTTCGACAGCGTATTTCTCGACCTCGGTGATGCCTCCTGGAACGGCGATCACCACGCGCGGTTTGGCAAACGAATAGTTGCTCCAGAAGCGCTTGGGGCTGACCTTGTGGATGAAATAGCTCAACATGGCCTTCGTCACGTCGAAATCGGCGATGACGCCTGACTTCATCGGTCGAATGGCCATGATGTTCCCTGGCGTGCGCCCGAGCATCTTCTGAGCTTCGGCGCCCACGGCAAGCACGCGCTTTGTCTTCTCTTCGATGGCGACAACACTCGGCTCCCGCAGCACGATGCCGCGGTCCTTGGCATACACGAGGCAGTTGGCCGTGCCCAGATCGATGCCGATGTCGGTTGAAAAGAGTCCTTTGAATTTGGAAAGCATGGCATATAGTATAGAATAAACGCGCGCGCGATGCAAGCGAATTTGCGAACGTTTTGTAAATTGCGGGGCTTGCGTATTGGAGAGGGAAATGGGATAATATGGGATACTGATTTCAAAGGAAAGAACGAGTATGAAGACAACACGAGTCAGAAACAAATTGTTCGGCCTGTTCGGCACGCTGTCGGTCTGTGTCGCGGTGCAGGCGCAGCTGCCGGCGACGTGGGACCTTGCGACGATCGACGCCAACAGCGCCAAGGTGGCGGACTGGATGCTGACGCATCCGCGTCGCGCCAATCTGCGCGATTGGTCGTACGGCGCGTTCTATGCGGGTCTCACGGCCTACGGACTCGCCAACCCGGCAAACGGCGCGCTGGAGGCTGCGCGCCACGTGGGGACGAACTACGCCTGGCAGATCGAAGGCCACATCTACGATGGCAATCTGCACTGCATTGCGCAGACCTATCTCGAACTCGCCCGGGCGGACGACAGCTGGGCCGCCTTGGCGCCGACGCGCCGCGCGTTCGACCAGATCCTCTCCGCGCGGTGCCGAGTGCCGCTTTCGCAACGGGTGGGACCGTACAAGAAAATCCGCCTCAACTTCGAACGCTGGTGCTGGTGCGACGCGCTGTTCATGGCGCCGCCGACCTGGGCGAAGATGGCCGCGCTCACGGGCGAGGAGAAGTACCGCGACTTCATGATCAGCGAGTACCGCGCAACGCACGCGCGTCTGTTCGACAAGGAGGAACACCTTTTCTACCGCGACGCCAACTACATTGAGCCGCGCACGAAGAACGGCAAGAAGGTGTTCTGGGGACGGGGCGACGGCTGGGTGATGGCGGGCCTTCCGCTCGTCATCCGCGAGCTGCCGGACAATCTGCGGACGCGTCCCTGGTTCGAGGACCTCTTCAAGGAGATGTGCGAGAAGCTCAAGACGCTGCAGCGGCCGGATGGAGCCTGGGGTCCCAGTCTGCTCGACCTGCAGGACCCCGACCTGCCCGAGATGAGCGGCACGTCGTTCTTCTGCTATGCCTTCATGTGGGGCGTGAACAACGGGCTGCTCGACGCGGCGGACTATCTGCCGCGCATCGAAAAGGCCTGGGCGGCAATGAACCGCTGCGTACAGGACGACGGCAAGTTCGGGTGGGTCCAGCAGATCGGGGAGAGTCCGGTGAGCGCGTTCGGGGCGGACTCGACTGAAACGTATGCGGTGGGCGGGTATCTGCTCGCGGCGACGGAAATCCGCAAGCATCTCGTTCTTGCCGCGCATGCGGATGCCGTGCGCGTGTCGGTGGCGCCGGTCGCGCGTGGACGCGTGGATACGGTCGAGGTGCCTTGGCCCCAGCCCGGCCTTGCCGAGAAGGACCTCGTCGTATTCGACGAACGCGACGGCGCGTTCCTGCCGTATCAGCTTTGGGACGAGAACGGCGACGGAAAGCCCGACAAGCTGCTCTTCGTCTCGACGTTCGTCACCGGCGTGACGCGGTCCTTCCGCGTGTTCAACGACGCCTCGCTGCCGAAGCCGGACCTCTCGGCCGTGTGCTATGGACGCTACGCGCCCGACCGGCTCGACGACTATCTCTGGGAAAACGACAAGACGGCGTGGCGCATCTACGGTCCGGGTGTCGCGCAGCCGCCGCCGAAGGGCGAAGGCCTTGTCTCGAGCGGCGTCGACGTGTGGAGCAAGAAGGTGAGCTATCCCGTGATCGACAAGTGGCTCAAGATCGGCCACTACCACACCGATGTGGGCGAGGGGATGGACACCTACAAGGTCGGTACGGCGCGCGGCGCTGGCGGTTTCGCCATCTGGCGTGGCGGCAAGACGTATTGCGCGGGCAACTGGAAGTCGCAGAAGCGCCTTGCCACGGGCCCGGTGCGGACGGCTTTCGAAGTGACGTATGCGCCAGTCGAATGCGATGGCGTGACGGTGACGGAAAAGCGCGTGGTGACGCTCGACCGCGGTCGCCGCTTCACGAAGCATACGGCGACCTTCTCGGTGAAGGGTCCGTTCAAGGTCATGGGCGGTCCGGGTCTCAACGTGTCGGCGGCGAAGGAGCACAACGGTGAACTCGTCCTGCGTCCGGATCAGGGCTGGCTCGCCAATTTCGAGCCGACGATCAAACGGCAAGGCGCGCTTTTCACGGCCATCTTCACGGAAGGCGCCAGCCAGGTTCAGACGACGCCCGAAGGGGACCTGCTGCTGGTTCGTCCGATCGACGAAGGCAAGCCGTTCACCTGGTGGGCGGGGCAGGGATGGACCGGCCGCGGCGAGATTCTCACGGCGCAGCAGTGGGCCGAGGCGACGGCACGCGAGCAGCAGGTCGTTCAGACGCCTTTGACGGTGCGCGTTCAGAAGGCGAAGTGAATTGTCTATTGCCGCTGGATTTGATAAAATAGTGCCCTCGATTTTTGGAAGAAGGAGACCGAAATGGGTTGGTTCGAAAAGAAGGAAGAGGCGGTGAAGATTCCGCCGACAAAAGCGCTGTGGCAGGTTTGTCCACGGTGCAAGAGCTATATTGCCAAGGAAGACTGGAAGAAGAACAACTGTATCTGCCCGGCCTGCAACTATCACGGGCGTCTTGGCGCGCGGGCGCGTCTGGCGCAGCTGGCGGACGACGGCACGTTCGTGGAGGTGTTCCGCGAAGTGAGCTATTCGGACCATCTCGTGTTCCACGACGCGACGGGTCCGTACAAGGCCAAGGTCGAGTCGACGATCGCGAAGAGCGGTGAGACGGAGAGCGTGGTCATGGGCTCGGCGACGATGGGCGGCGTGCCGGTGATGCTCGGCGTGATGGATTTCGGTTTCATGGGCGGTTCGCTCGGCACGGGTACGGGCGAGCGTATTGCGCGCGCGTGCGAACAGGCGATCGCCGAACGCCGTCCGCTCGTTCTCTGCTCCGCTTCCGGCGGGGCGCGCATGCACGAGGGAATCCTCTCGCTGATGCAGATGGCGAAGACCTCGGCGGCGGTCGGACGTCTCAAAGAGGCCGGGCTGCCGTACATCAGCGTGCTGACGGATCCAACGACGGGCGGCGTTTCCGCGTCCTTCGCGATGCTCGGCGACATCAACATCACCGAACCGAAGGCGCTCATCGGCTTCGCGGGCCGTCGCGTGATCGAGAACACCATCCACCAGAAGCTGCCGGCGGATTTCCAGTCCGCCGAATATCTGCTGGCCCACGGTTTCATCGACAAGATCGTGCCGCGTGCGGAGCTCAAGGGCTTCATTGTGAAGATGCTGAACTATTTCGGTTTCTGAGAAAGGAATTTGACATGGCGACCAAGAAGGTTCAGGAACTGACGGCAATCGACCGCGTGAAGCTGGCGCGCGATCCGAAGCGTCCGCATCTGCTTGATTTCATCCAGTTGATGTGCAACGATTTTGAAGAACTCCACGGCGACCGTCTCGTGAACGACGACCGCGGGCTCATCGGCGGGTTTGCGACGATCGACGGCGTGCGCTGTCTCGTGCTCGGCCACCACAAGGGGGCGACGGTCGAGGAAAACCTGGAGGCGAATTTCGGCATGGCCAATCCGGACGGCTACCGCAAGGCGATGCGTCTGGCGAAGCTGGCGGAGAAGTTCCATCTGCCGATCGTGACGTTCGTCGATACGCCCGGTGCCTATCCGGGCGATACGGCGGAAGCGCGCGGACAGGCCGAGGCGATCGCCAAGTCGCTCGAGTTCTTCTCGCTGCTCAAGACGCCGATCGTGGTCGTGGTGACGGGCGAGGGCGGATCGGGCGGTGCGCTCGCGATTGCCGTGGGCGATCGCATCCTCATGCTCGAGAACGCGGTCTATTCCGTGATTTCGCCGGAAGGCTGCGCCGGCATCCTCTGGCGTGACGGGGCGCAGGCACCCGCGGCGGCGGAAGCGCTCAAGATCACGGCGGCGGATCTGAAGCGCCTCGGCGCCATCGACGCGATCGTGAAGGAACCGGCCGGCGGGGCGCAGAAGAACCACAAGGCCACGGCGCAGGCGGTGAAGAAGGCCGTGCTGGAGGCCCTGGCGGAACTCGCGCCGATTCCGGTTGACCGGCTTGTGGAACAGCGCTATGCGAAGTTCCGTGCGATGGGCAATTTCTATTAATCGTAGAGGACCTAGAAGATGAGAACGAGTATTTTGGCGTGTGTTTTTGCGGTCTGCCTGGGCGCTTCGGCTTTCTCGCAGCATCGGAGCTTCCGCGGAGGGTTCCCGGTGGGGACAGGGGGTGCTGGCGCGCGCGTACAACGCCAGGCGGCGCTGTCCGAGAAGAACATGCCCGGCGTCGGGCGTACGACGGGCCGCAAGAAAAACATCCGTCTCGTGAAGGCGGAGGGCAGCTTCGCGATGAAATGCGCGAAGGGCGATCCCGTGCTGGTCGAATTGCAGGAACCGAAGGGCACGCGCTGGATGACTCCGCCCGCCTCGGGCAAGTACACGTGCCTCATCGAACGCGGCGCGACCGCGCGCAAGCGCTCGGCCAATGTCTCGGGTGGCGAGGGCACGGCCGTGGCGACCGTGCGGCGCCTGTCGGACAAGGATGTGGAGTTGACGCTCAAGCGGGTGAAGATCGGCGCGTCGCCGAAGGACGACCCCGAAGAGACGATCACCATCGGTCTTGTCGCGCCTTGACGAATTCGATCTGTTGAATCCATCTAGTTGAAAGTATCATCCGATTATGTCATATGATTTGAATGCGCAGCTGGTCTTGCCGCGCTTGACGGCCGAACTTGGAATCCCCGCGGGACGAATCGCCGCCGTGGCGAAATTGCTGGACGAAGGAAACACGATTCCGTTCATCGCCCGCTATCGTAAGGAAGCGCACGGCAACCTCGACGAGGTGCAGATCTCGAAGATTCAGGAACGGCTCTCGTACTATGCCGAACTCGAAGATCGCCGCGCGACGATCTTGAAGTCCATTGAGGACCAGGGCAAGCTCACGGACGAGCTGCGCGAGAAGATTGAGGCGTGCATGCAGAAGAACGCGCTCGAAGACCTCTATCAGCCTTACAAGCCCAAACGTCGGACGCGCGCGATGATCGCCAAGGAGAAGGGCCTGGAGCCGCTGGCGGACAAGATCTGGAACCACGAACCCTACGAGGGGTTGGATGAGGAGCTGCAGGGCGCGCGCGACATTCTGGCCGAACGCATCGCCGATATCGCCGAGGTGCGCGGACTCGTCCGCGAGGCCTTTGCGAAGAAGGCCGTGGTGAAGAGCGAAGTCGTGACGCCGAAACCGGCGGAGCCGACGAAGTTCGAGCAGTATTACGACTTCGAGGAGCCCATTTCCGAAATCCCGAGTCATCGCTTCCTGGCGATTCGTCGTGGACAGGCGGAGGGCGTGCTGTGGATGCGCTTCGTGGTCGAGAAGGAACCGATCATCGAACGCATCGAGGAGATTGTCGATGCGCGCGGCGACGAACAGATCTGCCTGGCGACGGAAGATGCGTACAAACGCCTGCTCGCGCCGAGCTGCGAACTCGATGTGAATGTGGAGAAAAAGCTCGAGGCGGATCGCGCGGCCGTGGAGGTGTTCGCGGAGAATCTGCGCCATCTGCTGCTGGCGGCGCCGCTGGGCGAGAAGCGTGTATTGGCGATCGACCCGGGCATTCGCACGGGCTGCAAGGTTGCCATGCTCGACGCGACGGGCAAGTTCCTCGTGAACACCGTCATCTATCCGATGCAGCGTACCGCCGAGGCGCAGGAGACGCTGGCGAAGATCGTCGACCGGTTCCATCCCGAGGCGATTGCCGTGGGCAATGGAACGGCAGGACGCGAGACCGAGGCGTTTGTCCGCGATGTGCTGAAGCTGCTGCGCGTCAATGACATCCTGGTGGTGAGCGTGAGCGAAGCGGGTGCGTCCGTCTACTCGGCGAGCGAAATCGCGCGCGATGAATTCCCCGAACTCGACCTGACCGTGCGCGGCGCGATTTCAATCGGCCGCCGTCTGCAGGATCCGCTGGCCGAACTCGTGAAGATCGAGCCGAAGGCGATCGGCGTGGGGCAGTATCAGCACGATGTGCACCAGCCGCTTCTGGATGCGAAGCTGGACGAAGTGGTGGTGAGCTGCGTGAATAAGGTGGGCGTCGAATTGAATACCGCCTCGGCGCCGCTGTTGACGCGCGTTTCGGGCGTGGGCGCGTCCTTGGCCAAGCGCATCGTTGCGTGGCGTAATGAGAATGGCGCGTTCAAGAGCCGCAACGACCTGAAGAAGGTGAGCGGACTTGGTCCCAAGGCCTTCGAACAGTGTGCGGGATTCTTGCGCATCCGCAACGCCGCGAATCCGCTCGATGCCTCGGCCGTGCATCCTGAACGCTACAAGCTCGTCGAGCAGATGGCGCTTGATCTGGGCGTTCAGGTGGGCGAACTTGTCGGGAATACGTTGCTGGCGACGAAGATCGACGTGAAGCGGTACATCACGAACGATGTCGGTGAACCGACGCTGAAGGACATCGTCGAAGAACTCAAGAAGCCGGGACGCGACCCGCGTGCGGTGTTTGAAAAACCGGCTTTCCGCGAAGATGTGACGACGATTGCCGATGTGGTACAAGGGATGGAGCTTGAAGGCGTGGTGACGAACGTGGCGGCTTTCGGCGCGTTCGTCGACATCGGTGTGCACCAGGACGGACTCGTTCACGTCTCCGAACTTGCCGACCGTTTTGTGTCCGACCCGAACGAAGTCGTGAAGGTGGGCGACAAGATCAAGGTGCGCGTCCTCGCGGTCGACAAGGATCGCAACCGCATTTCCCTCACGGCCCGCACGAAGCCGCGTGACACCGTGGGTGCGCCCCGAAACGGCGGTTCGTCGGGCGGCGGTTTCACGGGACGCGGCGGTGCGCCGAACAATCGCGGCGGCCGTGGCGGCTTCTCGTCGGGACCGCGTCGTGTCGGTGGCGATCATGGCGGTCGTTCGTTCTCGAGCGGTTTCAGCTGCAATCCCTTCGCCAACCTCTGATCTATGGAAATCATCGGCGGCAAAAGAGTGAATATGGAAGTCGTGGGACGCGACTTCAAGTACTACATTTTCGACTGGGATGACAACATCCTTCACATGCCGACGCGCATCTACCTTGAGAAAAAAGAGGCCGATGGCGTGTGGCGTCCGACGAGCGTGTCGACGGGAACGTTCGCGCTCGTACGGACCGATGTCGAACACTACCGTATGCCGTCCGAGGGCGGACGCGAAGCGGCGTTTCGCGACTTTCAGGATCCGCCGACGCAGAATACGCGTGCCGAGTGCGAAGGGTTGGCGCCCGAAGCGTGTGAAGACCTGGCGTTCATTCGCGACACGCGCGCGGCGCTGGCGAAAATCGCCGAGGGTGAAGCCCCGGGTCCTTCGTTCGAAACATTGCGAAAGACCTTGCGGGAAGGGCGGATCTTCGCGATCGTGACGGCGCGCGGACACGCCGCCATCACGATTCGCCGGGCGGTTCGCATCTTCATTGATGAAGTGCTGACGGCAGAGGAGCGCGAAGAGATGCTCGCGAATCTTCGCGGGTATCGGCTCTGCTTCGACAAGGTGACGGAGTTCGGCACGGACGAAGAGGAACTCGACTACTTTCTGTCGATGTGCCGCTATCACGCGGTGACGAGTCCGGACTTCAAGGAGAAGATGTCCGACGACGAAGACTTCTCCCAGCGACTGGCGGAGGCGCCGAGTGAACAGAAACCGGAGCTGGCGAAAGAATTCGCGATTCGCGATTTCGTGGACCACCTCTTCCGTACGATGCAGCGTACGGGCGGAATTGGCGGCCGCCAGGTGGCCGTGGGTTTCTCGGACGACGATTCGGGCAACGTGACGGCGGTCTCCGACTTCATCCGCGAGGAGTTGTCGCGTCACTACAGCTCGTTCAAGTTCGTCGTTTACGATACGAGCGACCCAGACCTGTCCAATGGACGAAAGGTGACGGTGGCCGGTCAGCTCGAACTCGACCTCGGCGTGTGAACTAGAGGTGGACGCTGCAAATGGCGTTGAAGGACGTGCCGTGCCGTTGCAGGAAGCGGAGCAGCGTGCTGGAATTGTTGTCCGATTTCCCGTAGAGAGTCCGGTAGGCCTGTGTTTGATTGCGCGATGCGCGGCAAACACGGATGACTTCCCGAAGCTGGGCGCGTTCGATCGGCGGCAGGTCTAGATTGATCTTCAAAGCGGCGATGATCCGATCGATGTCCTGCGAGGACTGTCCCCACGGGGAAGACGAGGGGGCCTGTCCCCGGTTGAAGGCTTCGAGCGATTGCGCTTCGCGGCGAAGTCGCCTGACACGGTCGAGTTCGTGTTGGACGATGTCGTTCGTAATGAGGTTCTGGTCGGCCAGGGTGGCCATGCGATAGATGATGGCGTTGAATTCGCGGAAGTTTCCCGGCCAGTTGTAGGGGGAGCCCATCGATGAGGCGAATTCCTGGTCGAGCAGTCTCAGTTCACGGATGAATTCGTCCAGCACGTCGGGTGCGAAATTGACCTGACGCTTGTAGGAGTCGTAGAAATTTTGCGCAAGGACCTTTTCGCAGTTGTTTTTGAGGTCGGTATTCATACGCTCGGCAAAGCCCGGCAGGTTGAAGTGCCAAAGATTGATACGTTCGAGCAGATCGAGACGGAATTTTCCCTGCGCGACCATTTCGCGAAGGGAACGGTTCGTGCCGCAAACGAGAAGGAAGTCGCTGTCTTTGGTGTCTTTTTGCGAGCCTCCGAGAGGCGTATATTTGCGTTCTTCGATGGCTTTGAGCAGAATCGGCTGGACGGAGAGGTCGAGTTCGCCGATTTCGTCGAGGAACAGGACGCCTCCTTTGGCCGCATCAAAAGCGCCCAGGGTGTCTTTGAAGGCGGTCGAATGGGTACCTTTCTTGCAGCCGAAGAGCGTACTGTAGACCATGTTGTGGTCTCCACCGAGGGTTGCGCAGTTGATGACAACGGCCTTGTCCTTCTTCATGCGCATCTGGCAGATGTTGTCGGCGATACGCGTTTTACCGCATCCGGTCGGTCCGGTCAGAAGAATCGGATCCTTCGTTCGTTCGGCGACACGGCGGATTTCATTCAGCTGGTTGATGTAGTCCTCGTTGAGCGTGTAGATGCCCTGGGCGATTGGATTTTCACCCTTGAGGATGTCCTGCGATCCTTGGAGGATATCATTTCTACGAAGGTTACTATATGTTTGATAGAATTTCTTGGGATCGTCGAGGAGGTAGTCTCCGCAAGCCGTACGCCAACGTTCTCCCTGGCAGTTGTTTTTCCGCCATTCGTTACACCAGGGAGAAGGCTGGATGCGAAATCCGTTGAACTGTCCCTCCTGCGTGAGAATGAAAAGACAGTTTCGCATGGCGTTGGTACCGTGGACACAATTGATGTAGTAGTCCGTATCGGCGGTATGGAAACATTCTCTTTTAGCTAGATTGTAGAGAAAAGTATAGACCTCGGCCGAATCACGCGGATCCTGAAGGCTATAGGGGATGGTAACCAGGTGAAAGTCGAGGATACGGTCTTCTGTGACCTGTTTAATGTCCTTGCAAACTGTCTCGAAAAGTTTCTTCCGCGGCGTTGACGCGTTCTCGTCATAGAGCAAGTAGTAAGTATTGAAGGGCAGTTCGTCGTACATGGCCAGCGCGACGGAAGGACGCCACAAGTCCAGGTCGGTCAGCGGTTTCCTCGTGGTTTCTAGCGGTTCCCATGCCTTTGCTGAGGCATTGTAGACGCGATGGCTTGCCAAAAATGCGTCTTTGCTGAGCATTTCAAGATTTTCGGGAAGACGTACTTTGTCCTGATCGTAGCTGATGATCGAGAGGAGGGCTCTTTTTCTAGTGGGGGTGGCATTCATATGTGGAAGTCTATCATGTTTGTTGCTTTTGTGCAATAGGATTGTTGAAATTAATATCGTCTCTTGCTTGAGAACATACGAAACGTGTCTTCTCCCGCCGAAAACTTTGGCACGCTTCTTGCTATATTAGCGCGGAAAAACAAAATGCACGTAGTTGTGCTTGGATGTTTGGGTCAAAAAAGGAAATTGTATGAAAAACAAATATGATGAGGTTGAAAAAGGCAGTGTTTTCGAAAGGGCCTTTGGTAAGAAGCTTTCCGCCGAAGTGGAAAAGCGGATTTCAGGGCAGTATACGAAGGTTGTAAAAGCTGTCACACGATTCCTCAAAAATAAATTCTCCTCGTCAATTTTTGACGGCGACTATGAAGAAATTGGTTCGAACGCGGCGCTTTATACCCTTGCGTACATTCTTGTGACGCAGGGGAGGCTTTCAGAAAACATCCAGGAATGGACTTCTGCAGCTTGCTGGAAGGCCAAGCTTCTGGTGTTGGATGTTCTCCGCAGCAATGCGCATAAGAACGAAGCTCTTTTGTTGGATGTCCCATTCAAAAACGGTGTGGGGGAGATTCTTGATGACGGGTTGATTATGAATCGCGCGTCGATGGAATACTATCGGGAAAGTCAATTGAATGAAGCGCATCTGGAGCGCGTTGGACGTGTTCGCCGTGCAATCAAAAACTTCCTGAGTGAAAGTTGTTCGCCCCGCATGGCCCAGGTCTACTGGGCGCGTGTCATGGACGAACGTTCGATGGAAGATGTCTGCAAGTCGTTTAAGATGACCCCCGGTGCCGTCAGTGTGGCGGTTAATCGCGTCGAAAAGAAATGGAAGGACAAAGGCCGCGGTTATTATGACGCGGCCTAACCAAGATTGAATCATCAATAGAACAAAAGATAAAAAGAAGGAAAAAGTATGAAACTTGCACTGCACGAACGCGTTGGTTCGCGTTTTCAACCTGTCGTCACCTCGCCGCGGCAGATGGCCGAGGCATTGGTGAGCGATGCCGAGAAAATCCACGGCATCCGCGTGGAGGGGACTTCGTACCGTCCGACGGAACGGTTTTACAAGAGCATGGCTTCCGAACTGGGCATTCCGTTCGCCACGTTCGGATTTTTCACGCCCTTGGAGGTGATGACGCGTGCCGCCGAGAAGGAACCGGACATCCCCTTGCGCATGACGGTCGATACCGAGGCGGAAACGGTTCTGGGGGTTACTCAGAACAAGGGACTCCCCATGCCGATTCGTTACATCGAGAATGTCTTGCACGACGATTCGCGTCTGCAGGAGGTTGTCTATGAGGATGGCGTGATGAGCGCCACGCTCGATCTTGACGAAAAGTGGGATGTGCCGAATGACGGTTCCTATCATGTCCATGTAAGGTGCCGTGTGCCGGTGGATGGCGTCGGGGCGCCTGACATGAGCCTTGCGACCTGGCGTCAGGTCTGTTCGAACGGCGCGGTGGCGGAGGCGCCGATCTTCCGCACGCGAATGGAAATCAAGGACAACAGCGGCGAGCATTTTCGCCGTTTGCTGGGGTCCTTCAGCAATCCTTCCGGCGTGGAACTCCTGCAGCAGAAAATGTGCGATGCGGCGGGTACGAAAGCCTCGGTCGGCGAATTGGTCATGCTCGAGAACATGGTGAAGCGCAGCGTGAAAAACGCGCGCAACCAGATGCTCTTGCGCGAGCGTCTCTACCAGTTGGCGGACGATCCCTGCGTGCGCTATGGCGTTACCGACTTGTCGAACATCGGCGAGAAGAAGCGTGTGCTGCTGCCGGTCGGCTGTTCGGTGGCCGATCTGCTCAACTTCGCATCGGAAGTCACGACGCATCATGCCGAGATTTTGAACGACTTTGCGCCGTTGCGTGGTTTTTCGGGGACGATTCTCTCGCGCGACTTCGACTTGATGGACCTCTATCCGAACACGCGGAAGACTTCCTCTTTCTACTTGAAGGACATTTCGTTTGCCCGCGAGGTGGCCTGATGCAGGAATACGAAGTTCGTACCTACCAGCAGGAGGCGATTGCCTCCTGCGTGGCGGGATTCACAGAACGGTCGCAGAATTCCCTTCTGCTCGAATCTCCCGTGGGGTCCGGGAAGACCTACATGGCGCTTGAGACGATCCATCGTCTGCAGGAAAAGCTCGGGAGGCGTCTGAAAGTCAATTGGGTGGCCCCTCGTCATCGTCTCCTCCAGCAGATGATGGTCGCCAATCGCGATCTCTACCAGGATGAGATTCGCCCCGTCTCCCTCTTTGCCACGAATCCGCCGGAGGCAGACCTCGTGGTACTCGATGAAGCGCATCACGAGGCAACGCAAAGCTGTGTGATGCTCTACGAAAAGATGCAGGGCTCATTGACGTTGGGACTCTCGGCGACGCCGATGCGCACGGACCGTATGAAACTTTCCTTCCAGGACAGCATTCGAACGTGTTCGATCGCTCGCCTGATCCGCGAGAGGTTCTTGAGTCCGTTCAATTCGTTCCTGATTCCGAAATACGATGTCGAGACGGTCGCAGCCTTCTACCTCGCCGATCCGAAAAGATGGGGCAAGAGCCTTGTCTTTTTCTCCACGATCGCCGAATGCGAAAAGTTCAAGGAACTTCTGCGCGCGGGTGGCATCGGCTGCGAGGTCGTGACGGGAAAGAGCGACAAGGACCTCCAGATGGAAATGTTCGAGTCGGGACGAGTTCCCGTCATCGCGAATGTGGCCATGCTCACGGAGGGATTCGACCAGCCCGATGTACAGACGGTCTTCTCGCGTGATGCTTCCCGTCTGCCGACCATCCAGATGTGTGGACGAGGCCTGCGTCGGGCGTCCGGCAAGGAGGCGTGCAACATCGTGCAGAGTGTCGATTCGCCTTTCCTTTTCGAGCGTGTGGCGTCGGCGAAAAACGCCTATCGTTGGCGGGATGGACATTGGCTTGCGCTCAAGGATGGCACGGAGGCAATCGAGAGCACGATTCAAGAGACGTTGCGCCGAATGCGGGATCGCCAGAAGAAGGATGAGATTACGCGCAAGCGGGACTATCGTTTCGTGTCCAAAACGGCACCGGGACGATTCACGCGCAAGTTGGCGCGTCTGGCCGAAAAAGAAAAGATCGAACAGGACTACTATCGCGAATTCGGTGGGGTTTACGATGCGCTGAAGGCGTTTTACGACAAGGTCAATCAGAATTGCTGGGGTGGCACCTTGCCGCCTTGTGCCTTCCACTTGAACAAAAAGTTCATTCCGAACAGGCAGATGATCGAGTTCCGTCCGGGGTTTGTCCAGGATGAAAGGCGCGACCTCAATGTGCCGGCGATTGTCGTCAACTTGCGGAACTGCGCGTTCAAGATGACTGGACGGCGTTTCGCGGTTGAATTCGTCCGAATGATGGCGCGTTTGCATTTGGAACAGACGGGACGTCCAAGTTCGGATGAAGCCTGCGCGGCGGAACTTTTCCGATTGGGCTTTAACGAGGAACACAATGCCTATCGTAAGGATTCGCTCTTCGTTCATATCGCCCACGCGGCGGATACGATTCTCGTTCCGTTTGTGATCGGCAAGCTTCGTCCCGCCCTCTGGCACTCATTTTCCGGAACACCGAAAGGGGATGTTCAATACTACTTAAGCGAACTTCCAGCAAGTGCCCGCTGACGCGCGGAAAGAATGTTCAACAAGTTAGGCTGGATATTTGGTATAATATAAAGAGTATTTAAAAGAAAAGTTGCGTGATGAGTGAGATTTTGACCTTGTTGTTAATCATGTTCTCGCTGGAAAGTACGTTCGGTGCGCCGATGGCGCGGACCGAGTTGCCGCTGTCTGAATTCGCCGACACAGAGGTGACGACGAATTTCGCCTTTTCGGCCTGGGAACCGCGCCAGCGGCAGTTCGCGTATGAACTCGCGTTCGAGGCGACGCCGAGTAACAATTTCGAGGTCGCGTTCGACGCGGCGGACCGGCCGGTGGCGCGTAACGGAGACAGGTTCGCCTACGACGAACTCGGGGAGGTTGTCGAGGCGCGCATTGGAACGAACACGTTCGAATACGCCTACGACCGGGCGTGGAACCACACGCGGTGGGTTCACGACGGAGTCGAGCATCTCTACCTCAACAACTCCCTCAACCAGACGACGCAGGAAGTCGTGCGCGTGCTGTACGAAGACGGCGACGGCAGCCTCGTCCCCGGCGATTCGGCGGTGACCAACAAACTCACCTGGTCGGCGCAGGGCGGGCTGCAGCGAGACGGGCGTTTCATCTACGCATTCGACGCCGAGGATCAGCTTGTGTCAGTGACTTCGGCGGTACTGACCAACGGCGCGATCCGCGTGGTGAACGCCTACGACTACCGCAGGACTGGGCCAATGGCCCGCGCTTATTGGAGAGTGAAATGATAGTTGACATTGTAGTTAAAATACTTGTTTGTTTGGCGTTCACAATGTCAGTAGTTACAGCTTACAGTGACGATGACATAAAACGAATCCGTGTCAGTGATGCAGAGTTATTGTGCAGAGTTGAGAAAGACATAGTTGACACGATATCGTTTATGTCCATTAGTAATAATTCAGTTGCCGTTGGACGTGATTTTCTACACAAGATCGATCGGACTTTTATGGAGATTAGAAACAAGAATCTGCGTATGTCAAATGAACTTCGACTGTGTCTGGGATGCAATCTCCCATTTGAAATGAAGCAAACTTTGTATCAGGTAGTTTCCGAGCATTATGCCCGAAGCTTCGCACGTAAGAATTATGCCATCTCTTGTTCGGGGCGTGAATATGCGCATAAACTAGTAGACCGCGGTTATTTTCGCAAGCTAGATTCGAAATTGTCGGTTCATGGTTATAGAGTAAAATCGGTATGTCTTGAAAAGGTCATTGTCGACAGAAAAAGGGAAGTGGCGGTGGCTTCTGTCGATATCGTTTTGAAGCGGCAGACTGCAAATGGAGTTGCCTCGCAAGAGGGAGGTATTACCGGTGACTACAGCTTCAGATTGGAAGCCGTATGTAGGGAATTCCCATGCACGATTTGAAGAGGGGTATTCCTCATCGACGAAGCCAAGGTGGAAATTGCTGCTCCCAAAACTTGTTTTCAGCTTTCTTGTTTCCGCTGTATGTGCTGGATGTATTGCAACAATGCCATAACGAAACTCTATTACTGGCGGAGAAAAAGAAATGAAAGTGGCATTTGTTGGTATGCTGGTGTTGTTTGCAGGGTGCGTTACAACACAAACCATAGAAGGTTTGCTTGATGACGTATCCAGCCATGACCATCAGGCGATGAATTCAGTTTACTACATCGGGACCGAGAATGGCTATGACTATTTTCGGCACGAAACATTGTTTTGGGGAAGGACGGTCCGTGTTCGTCCGCAGGTTGTTCCCGAACGAGCGCGGATGCCATATGTCGGGGGAAATGAAGAAAAGTGGCTACTCGTCAAGTCCAATCCGGGAATCGCTTTAGAATTAGAATACTTTATAAGAAATGGTAAGCCTGTTGGGGACGAAGGTATTGTTCCCAAAGTCGTGAACGACCCGGAATGCCTATGAGCTAATTCCATGCCTGGTGTAAGCAATGGTCTGATGCTAGAAGCCAACGCTCTGTCA
>JAKSOY010000119.1 GCA_024405255.1 Kiritimatiellia bacterium | reverse complement strand
CGCACATCACCGATGACGACCTGCTGGCGGTTGCGGATCGTTTTGCGATTGGTACGGCGCCCAAGGTGCTGAAGAAGGTCAAAGAGGTCTGCTGCTCGAGGGCTACCGCCTGACGTTGCGGCGCGACTGGAATCCGTGCCCCAACGAAGACAGCCCCTCACAAATCCTCACCGACTGCCCCAAGCAGGCCGAGGGCCTTGTCCTTGGGGCGGGGAATCTGCTATAATATCGAACACGAAAAAGAGTGCGACTTTTAAGGAGTAAAAATGTTCAACCCTGATACCATCTCGTCCGCGGAACTCGCGGGGATCATCGACCATACGTTCCTCAAGCCGTTTGGCAATGCGGCGCCGATTGAAAAGCTTTGCGCCGAGGCGCGCGAATACGGTTTCGCGATGGTTGCGATCAACCCGGCCGAAATCGAACGTTGCGTCAAATTGCTGGAAGGCACCAAGGTTCATGCGGGTGCGGCGATTTCCTTCCCGCTGGGACAGATGACGAGCGCCGCGAAGAGCTTCGAGATCCGCGATGCGATCGAAAAGGGCGCGGGCGAGATCGACATGGTGCAGAATGTGCGCGCCCTGCAGGAAGGCAACTTCAATCTCGTCTTCGATGAAATCGCGGATATGGCGGCGCAGTGCCGTGCACACGGGGTCATCTCGAAGGTGATCCTCGAAACCTGCTACCTCTCCGACGAAGAAAAGGTCACGACCTGCGAACTCGCGGTCAAGGCGGGCGTCGACTTCGTCAAGACGTCCACGGGGTTCGGCACGGCCGGTGCAACGGCCGCCGACATTGCGCTCATGCGCAAGACGGTGGGTCTGACGATGGGTGTGAAGGCGGCCGGCGGCATCCGCGATCTTCAGGCGACGTTCGACATGCTGCGCGCCGGCGCGACACGCATCGGCACCTCGGCGGGCGTGAAGATCGTCGATGAACTGCGTGCCCTCGGACGTTGATGTGTTCTCACCAGAAAGGAATCAGCCATGAAGAAGCTTTTGATTTTCAGTCTCTGTTCGGCCGCCGTGTGGAGCGCCTTTGCCGGACGCCAGATCGTCGTCGGCGATGAGTCGCAGGGCTATGTGCGCTTTCTCGACGACGAACATCCCGAGAACGACTTTTCGGTGAAGGTGGCGAATCCCGTGTGGGATCTCAAGAAGCTCGGCAAGTATACCTACCGGGCCGTCGTGCCGCAGGGCTTTGCCGTTGTCGACTTGACGCAGCGGAAGATCGTCGACACGTTCAAGCATCCGCAGGCGCGTGGCGTTTCGGCGGTGGTCGATCTGCCGGACGGCGGATTCGTGTGCGTGTGCGCGGCGAAGGGGGCCCTGCGTCTCGCGCGCTTCTCGGCGACGCGTGCGTTCCTCGCGAATTACTTCTACCGCGGCATCTTCAATGCACGCAAGGCGCGGGCGGGTGCGAATGGTGAAATCCTCGTGACGCACGACAGCGGCTTTGCACGCCTCGCGCTGCCGGCCGCCCCGCAAGGACCGCAGACGAAGCCCATTGAAGGACGCATTCTCGCGAGCTACAAGATGAACCGTGCGCACAATCCCTACGACGCCGTGTGCGCGCGGGATGGCAATGGCTGGTGGCTTTCGTGCGGCTATGGACGCGAACTCATCAAGTACGACCGCGACGGCCGTCAGGTGAAGGTGTTCCAGCCGAAGTTCAAGGACGGCAAGGATGCGCACTACTACGCGCAGATCGAGGAGCGTCCCGACGGCCACATCTACCTCGCCAATTGGAACGGACACGGCCGCGAAGACGGCCTCACGAACTGGCAGGCCGTCGAACTCGACGCGAACGGCAATGTCGTCTGGCATCTGCACCGTCCCACCTGCGGCAGTTTCACCGGCTTCTACATCCAGGACGACCCGCTGCCGCCGTTCCGGGAGAAGCGTCCGTTTGCGTCCTTCTCCGCGGCGTGTGCGACGCCCGACAGCATGGCCGTCGACGCGCAGGATCGTCTGCTCATCACCGCGCCGAACTTCAGCGATACGAAGAAGCCGGGCGCGCTTTGGCGGCTCGACAATCCGGGCGACGAACCGTTCAAGCTCTTCGACCTGCCGGCGGACCCCGAAACGGGACGCTGCTCGCCGATGGGCCTGACCTTCGGTGCGAGCCCCGAGGAACTCTTCATCGTGGACAACCAGCCCTGGACGGGCGAAGCGCTCACGAAGAACCACGGGCGCGTGCTGCGCATCACGATGAAGGGCCTCAAGCTCACGTCGTGCGAAGTCGTGGCTTCGGGGCTTGAACATCCGAACGGCATCCGCTACTTCAACGGCAAGCTCTACCTCACGGCCAGTTCGATCTCGGGCATCAAGGATCCGTCCGGTCTGCTCGTGAGCGGCATCTACTGCTTCGATGCGACGGCGCGCAACGTGAAGATCACGAACAGCGCGGCGGACAAGAACCTTGTGCAGACCTTCATCACGAAGAACAAGTTCTGCCAATACGGTCTGGACGGCATCGTCTTCGCCCCGGACGGGAAAAGCCTCTATGTGGGCAATTTCGGCGACGGCGAAGTGTTCAAGATGTCCGTCGACGCGGCGGGCCGGCTCGGCAAGCCGGCGCTCTTCGCGAAGAGTCCGAACCAGAAGGCGTATATGAATGTCGATCCGGCGACGCCGGGCTTCCTCGCGCAGGCGACGAAGACGCCGATGCGGACGACGGACGGCATGACGTTTGGTCCGGACGGCTGGCTCTACGTGGCCGACTTCTCGAACAACGCGGTCGCGAAGGTCTCGCCGGACGGCAAGACGGTCCAGTTCGTGCGGCAGGATCCCGACGGCCGTTCGGGCGAGGGCCTGATGAACCAGCCGGGCGAACCGATCTTCTGGCGGGGCCGCCTGATCGCCGCGAATTTCGACGCGGTGGTGGGCAATCCCGACAAGACGAACGCCGCGCACGAGCCCGTGAGCACCCTCACCGAGGTCAAGTGAGGCTTGCGAAAGGACGCGAATTCGTGTAAAATATCCGCTATGGGAAATAGGAAAAACGAGAAAGGAAAGAAAGTGTATTCGATTCATACATTGAAGGTGCGCAGCGCCGTGGTGTGTCTGTTCGCCTGTGCGGCGGCATTCGCTGCCAATCCGAAGAAGGTCCTGGTGTTCAGCTTGTGCGAAAGCTTCAACCACCGCGACTCGATCGAGACCGGCAAGAAGGCGATCACGGAAGAAGCCGCGAGGATGAACTACACGGCCGACTTCTCGCTCGACTACGAGGCACTTAAGCTCGAGAACCTCAAGAAGTACGACACGCTGGTGCTGAACAACACGACGCACCTCAAGGGTAAGGCGCATCCGTTCATGGAACAGGCGCTTGTCGATTATGTGAAGCAGGGCGGCGGCCTGTGCGTGATCCACGCGGCGCTCGACAATTTCTATGACGCACCGGCCTGCGCGTATATGTGCGGCGGCCAGTTCGACGGCCACCCGTGGGGGGGCAACGGCACGTGGAAGTTCCATGTGGAAGACACCACGAGCCCGCTGACGACGATGTTCAAGCTGGACGCGACGGGCGGATTCTTCGCGAGCGATGAAATCTACCAGCAGAAGTCGCCGTTCTACGACCGGTCGCAGCTGCACGTCCTCATCTCGCTCGACATGTCCGACGCCACGACCAACGGCCGTCCGGGCCAGAAGCGCGCGGACCGCGACAATGCGGTGGCGTGGGTGCGTGCGTTCGGCCAGGGCCGTGTGTTCTACACGTCCTTCGCGCATGACGGTCGCGCGTGGCGCGATGCGCGTCGCCAGCATCTGTTTGCCGGCCTCGCCTACTGCTTGGGCGATCTGAAGACCGACGACCAGCCCAAGCCGGTCGCATGGGAGCTGCTCACGCCGATGCAGCGTACGGCGCGCGTCTATGAATGCGCCATCCGGAAGGATGCGAAGTGCATTGCGGCCCACATCGACGACGCCAACTCCGAAGTCGCCCGCGCGGCGACGCTCGCCCTCGGCCGTGTCGGCGGCGCTGAAGCGCTTGCGCGCCTGGCCCAGTCGGTGGAGAAGCCCGGTGCCGATGCGTTGCTCGCGGATGCCCGCCAGACGGCGTTTGGTGCGGCCATCGCGGAGACGGCGCTGAAGGACATGCCCCTGGCCGCCCGCTACGCGAAGACGGCGTTCGGCATGCCGGCGGCGAAGGACAACCTCCGCGCCGTGGCGGCGAAGGTGCTGGTGGCCTACAATCCCGACTTCTTCCCGACGGCGGTCGCCGACCGGTCGAAGCTCGTGGTCCAGGCGGCCCTCGACGGTGCCGCCAACGTGCCCGCGGCGACGCTTGCGAAGGTGCTCGCCGAAGCCAAGTGCCCGTGCCTCAAGGTCGCGTTGATGAAGCGCATTGCGACGAACCGCGCGGCGGCGGCCATCCCGACGGTGGCGGCCTGCATCCAGGATGAAAACGAGGGCGTGGCGGCGACGGCGGTCGAGACCCTCGCCGCAGTCGGCAGCGCCGACGGCGTGGCGGCGATTCTCGGCGCGCGTGCCCGTGGTGGACGCGTGCAGGGCGCTGCGGATGAAGCGCTTGCGGAAATGGGCGGCATCGGCGCGAAGGTGTTCGAACTCGCCCAGAAGGATCCTTCCGTGCTCGCCGTCGCGGCGAAGCGCGCGGAGCTGAAGCTCGTCGGCCTCTGGTCGCCGTTCTTCGCCTCCTCCGACGAAAAGACCCGCAAGGCCGCGTGGCGCGCGTTCGGCAAGATGACGTCGCCGGAAGTGCTGGACCAGACAGTGGCCTGGTTCGCGGCGATCCAGGATGCCGAGAAGTCCCCCGCCTCCACGGCGCTGTGGCATGTGCTCAAGGACGTCGATGCGGCCAAGCGCGACGCGCAGCTGCTCGGCCTGTGGAAGAAGGGTTCGCCGGCGGCGCGTGAAGCGGCGGCGGACCTGATCTTCCGCTCCAAGTCGCTGGAAGCGTTCGACTTCTGGACCAAGGTGGCGGAGGATCCTGCGGTGGCCAAGGCGGCGAAGCTGGAATACGTGAAGCGCGCCGAAGCCTTCCTCAACGATGCGGCGAACGGCAATGCCAAGCTTGATCGCGGTTCCTGGAAGGGTTCCTCCTCGCGCGACAACGGCAATGCCGCGAAGGCGTTCGACGGCAATGCGGAGTCGCGTTGGACCACCGGCATGAATTCCAAGGACGTGTGGTATACGCTCGACCTCGGCGCCAACTTCTTCGTGGAGGAAGTGACGCTCGACACGACGAAGTCGCCGAAGGATACGCCGGCCGGCTGCGACGTCTTCGCCTCCTTCGATGGTGCTTCCTGGAAGAAGGTTGCGACCTGCGATGACAAGAGCACGCTCAAGACCACCTTCAAGATCGCCGCTTCGGCGCGCCATCTGAAGTTCGTCGCGCTCAACAGCCGTCCGCATCTCCATTGGTCGATCCACGAGATCGACGTCAAGGCGGCGACGGACAAGGCGCTGGTCGAGAAAATCCGTGCCACGGCGGCCAAGTACCGCGCGGAAGCCAAGTAACACAGGGGAGGATTTGACGAAATGAAACAGTGCAATCTTTCCCGCCGCGGATTCCTCGCGGCCGGTGCGGGATTCGGTCTTTTCAACCTGGCCCCCTCGAGCGTGTTCGGCGCCAATGCGCCGTCCAACCGCGTGACCATGGCCATGATCGGCTGCGGCGGACAGGGCCAGGGCAATATGGGCGCGTTCCTCGGCTACGACGACGTGCAGGTCCTCGCGGTGTGCGATGTCAACTCGGCGAAGACGCAGCAGGCGAAGGGCAAGGTCGACCGCCGTTACGGCAATGGCGACTGCCGCATGTACCGCGACTTCCGCGAGGTCTGCTCGCGCGGCGATATCGACGCGGTGATGATCGCGACGCCGGACCACTGGCATGCCTATGTGGGTACCTTCGCGGCGAGCCATGGCAAGGACATCTACGGCGAAAAGCCGTTCACCCACGACCTGCTCGAAGGCCGCGCCCTCGTCAATGCCGTTGAGCGCAACGGCCGCGTGTGGCAGACGGGCAGCTGGCAGCGTTCCAGCGGCGAGATGCGCCGCGCGGTCGAGCTCGTGCGCAATGGCCGCATCGGCAAGATCGTGCGCGTGGAAGTCGGCCTGCCGTCCGGTGGCCGCGGCCAGCCCGCGAATGCCGGTGCGCCGATTCCGTCGGGTCTCGATTGGGACTTCTGGCTCGGCCCGGCGCCGTACCGTCCGTTTGAGGGCGTGTACGACTGGAACTGGCGCTGGGTGCTCGACTGGGGCGGCGGCCAGCTGATGGACTGGATCGGTCACCACGGCGACATCGCGCAGTGGGGACTCAACTGCGACTATTCGGGTCCGGTGGAGTTCGAGGGTTCCTGCCCCGACGACCGCGAGGGCATCTACGATTCGCCGAAGAGCTACCGCATCGACTGCAAGTACGCCAATGGCATCAAGCTGATCGTCGGCGACGGTACGCATGTGCGCGGCGGCACGAAGTGGATCGGCGAGAACGGCGACTGGGTGTGGGTCAATCGCGGTCGTTTCGACGCGTCGAAGCCCGAGATCAAGAACGCGCGCATCGAAGCCGGCGAGCTCCGTCTCAAGAGCCCTGGCCACCAGCGTGAGTTCATCGACTGCGTGAAGAGCCGTGCCACGACGCTCACGCCGGCCGAGGTCGCGCACCGCTCCGCCAGCATCGGCCACCTCTGCCAGATCGCGATGAAGACGCACCGCGTCATCAAGTGGAATCCGGCGACGGAGCAGATCATCGGCGACGCCGAGGCGTCGAAGATGCTCGGCCGCGCGCCGCGCGGTCCGTGGGCGCTGTGCTAAGGTGAAGACCAACTATCATCAGCACACGACCTGGTGCGACGGGCATGATGACGCCGAGACGATGATTCGCGCGGCCATCGACCGCGGATTCGACGAAATCGGTTTTTCGTCCCATGCCCGTCTGCCCGACAACGAAGAGGGGAGCCTCTCACCGGAATCCGCCGTCCGCTATGCGGCAGAAATTCGGGCGCTCGCCGCAAAGTATGCGGACCGCATTTCCGTGCGTCTGGGCGTCGAGGCCGATTACATCCCCCATGACACAACACCCGAGAAGGCGCGCTACGCGTCTCTCGGGCTTGATTATTTGATCGGGTCCATCCATTGGGTGGTGGCGCCCGATGGCGCGCAGGTGCCGGTCGACTGGTCGCCCGAGCGTTTGATGGACGGCCTCAAGGACCATTTCGCCGGCGATGTCGAGGCCTACATCCGCACCTACTTCGCCGCAACGCGCGAGATGGTGGTGCAGTTCGACTTCGACATTCTCGGGCATCCCGATCTCGTGCGCAAGTTCAACGGACGGCTTCACTACTTTGACGAGACGGCTTCCTGGTATCGCGAAGAACTGCGCCTGACGGCGGATGCGATTGCCGCCTCCGGCAAGATCGTCGAAATCAACACCGGCGCGATCGCCCGCGGCTGGATGAACGACGCCTATCCCTCCGCCGAATTCCGAGCACTTCTGCGCGCGCGCGCAGTTCCGTTCATCCTTTCAAGCGACGCCCATGCGGCCACCGCCATCGACTGTGCCTTCGACCGCTTCGCCCCCGAAGCGACCCTCGACCATCTGCCGATTTGAAGGGACCCCGTAAGACGCTTGCCCCTTGGCGAAAATGTTCTGGCAAAAGGAAGGATCTGATGGTGATTGAACGTTTGACAGGAATCGTAAATGAGGGATTGTGTCTGGCGACGGTGATGTTGCTGGCGTGCGGATTGCCCGAGACGTCGCGTGCGGCCGTCGAGGTAGTTCCGGATTCGCGGCCTGCGGCCGTTTGTGCGGATGTACGGAACTGCAAGGGGGATTGTGTCGTCGAGGCATCCGAGATCGTGACGCGCTTGCGCATTCCCGACCTTGTGGAACAGCTGGGGCGGCCGATCCTTCCCGAGGCGGCGTGGATGAGTTCCGATCGCGTTTCGCGCGCGCCGTTTGGCGACCGAACGAATCTGACGCGACGAGTTGTCGCGTGTGAAACGCTCTCGACGGGCCCCTATGGCGAGTTGGGGGTTGAACGCGTCGCCTATCGGCACGCGAACGGACTCGACCTTCCGGCCGTTCTGTTCCTGCCGTCACAACGCGCGGGGGCGCCGGTGGTGATCATCGGCGAGTCGGGACGGCGCGTGCGCGAACAGTTTGTGACGTGGGCGCTGGGCGCCTGGCGTCCCGTGATGGCGCTTGATCTGTTCGGTACAGGTGAAATCGCCGGATGTCTGGAAGCGGGCAAGGAAAATCCGGCCGGCGCGCTTTTCACCGCGCGGCTGAAGGCGCGTGGCGAATCGCTTCTTGACGTGCGGGTTGCGGAACTGACTGCCGTGCTGGCAGATCTGAAGGCGCGTTTCGGCGCGGCGGCGACGGTTCTGGCGGGCAGTTCGATGTTTGAGGTGGCGCAAGCCGTCCGTGCACGTCGGTCGGATCTTGTGTTCGAGGTCGTGCGGGCCTGCGGTTCACATACTCAGATGCCGTCCGAGAAAGAACCGAATTGGCGGGCCGAGACGGCCGCGTTCCAGGCCCGGATTGACGCGCTGGCCGCGAAGGGCGGTGGAACGCTCGTGGTCGAACCGGGACTTTATCGTCTCGGCGCGGTCTCGATCAAGCCAGGCGTCAATCTGCATCTGAAGAAGAATGCCGTTCTTCTGGGGGTCGATGTGGAAGCGGCCTATCCCAAATGCACGACGCGCGTCGAAGGTCGCACGGACACCTACTATCCCGCGATTCTCAATGTGGACCATTGCGATGGTTTCACGATCACCGGCGAGGGAATCGTCGACGGTCTCGGCTATTCGCTGTGGCACGCGTTCTGGTCGAGTATCGGCACGTATCGCCGGCGGCGTGATGTCAACGTGCATGTGGGGCTGTTGCGTCCGCGGGTTCTTTTCGTTTCCAATTCGAAGAACGTGGACGTGAGCGGCGTGACCTTCAAGAACTCGAAATTCTGGACGACGCATTTCTACCGCTGCACCAACTTGAAGGTGCACGACTGCGCCATATACGCCGATGTGATCAACGGACGCAAGGGGCCTTCGACGGATGCCATCGATCTTGACGGCTGTCGCGACGTGCTCGTCGAGAACGTGCTGATGAACGTCAACGACGATGCGGTGGTGATGAAAGGCGGCATGGGCGTGTGGGCGAACGATCCCGTGAAGTGTCCGTGGAACTCGCCGACCGAGAACGTGCTCGTGAGGAACTGCACCTTCGGACCGATGTGCCATGCCTGCCTGACGCTGGGCAGCGACTGTTTTCTTGGACGCAACGCGACCTTGCGCGACAGTCGCATGCTGGGGGCGAGTCTGCTCCTGCACCTGAAGATGCGCGTCGATACGCCCCAGCTCTACGAGAACGTGCTCGTCGAAAACTGCACGGGACGCGTGGGCACCTATTTGAATGCCCCCGCCTGGACGCAGATGACCGACTTGAAGGGACTCGCCGCGCCGCCCCCAAGTGTCGCGCGCCACGTGACGATGCGCAACAACCGCGTCGCCTACAAGACCTTCCAGCGTCTCGCCAAGGAGCCCTTTGTGACGTACGAGGACTTCGACATCCGCGGCGTTGAGGAGACCGTGCCCACCACGCCTTCCGTACCGAATGCCGATACTTGACGGAATCCAATAAATTGTGTGTGATTTCGCCTCAAGGGAGCTGGCCAAGATTGGCCGTGTCGGAATGAACGTGTGCGAGAGGTGAAAGTTCAAAACTTCTCATTGCCTTCTTCGTCCCAATATGAGATAATATCACCCATCGTTTTTTAACAACTAAAGGAGAAAAGAAAATGGCTCACAAGATTGACCCTGAGAAGTGCGTTGGCTGCTGCGCGTGCAAGGACCAGTGCCCGGCTGAAGCGATTGCCGAGCAGGATGGCAAGTGCGTGATCGACGCCGACAAGTGCGTTGACTGCGGTGCGTGCGCGGCGCAGTGCCCGGCTGAAGCGATCTCTGCCCAGTGATCGAGTTTCTGCTAGATAACCTGCTGCTGCTTCCATTCCTCTTCCCGGCTTATCTGATCTTGGAGTGGGTGGAAGCGCACGCGGGAGACGCGCTCGAGCAAAAGCTCGGGCGTGTTAGTCAATGGGGCCCATTCTTCGGCGCAGCCGCAGGTGTGGTGCCCCAGTGTGGTTTCTCGGCCGCGGCGGCCTCGCTCTATGCGGGCGGTGTGGTGACGGCGGGAACCCTGGTGGCGGTTTTCCTGTCGACGTCCGACGAGCTGATTCCGGTTCTGCTGTCCAAGCAGGTGCCGATGGCGTTTCTCGTGAAGCTTGTGGCGTTGAAGGTCTTGTTTGCGGTGTTCGCCGGTTTCGCGGTGAACGCGTTTCTCTATTGCATCGGACGGCGCGGTCCTTCCCCGCATGTGGGCGAGCTTTGTGCGCATAGCCGGTGCAGCTGCGAAGAGCGCAAGGGCATTCTCGTGCCGGCGCTCATTCATACAGCGGAGATTTTCGTTTTTCTGTTGGCCGTTTCGGCCGTGGTCGAACTCGTGCTGCACTACTGCGGCGGCGAAGAGGCGTTGAAGCGCTGCGTGCTGAATCGGCCGTTCGTCGGTGAAGCGCTGGGCGGACTCGTCGGTCTCATTCCGAACTGCGCGGCGTCGGCGGCGTGTGCCGAGCTTTATGCGGAGAAGGGCATGAGCGCGGGGGCTCTGGTGGCGTCGTCGTTGACGGGGGCGGGAATGGGCTTGCTCGTTCTCTTCCGGACGCATCGTCATCAGCTGCAGAACCTTGGCATTCTCGCGGCGGTCTACGTGTTCGGCGTCATCTTCGGGTATGTGGGGGGACTCTTCCTCTGATGTCCGTTTCCGAACCAGCGTCACGTGGTCTTGTCGCGCGGGCGTTCATTGCGTCGCTGCCGGTTTTGACGGGCTATACCACGATGGGTTTTGCGGCGGGACTCCTCCTTGCCCTGCAGGATGGAACCGCGTGGTCGTCCTTGTGGGCGGCGTTGACGAGCGCGTTTTTCGTGTCGGGTCCGTTGCAGTATCTGCTGGTGGACTGGGTTCGTGAAAGTACGCCCTATCTGGCGGCGGTGATTCTTGTGGTCTGCCTGAACATCCGCTATTCGCTGTACGGCCTTTCCCTGCTCGATCGTTTCCGGGCGGCGCCCCTGGGGACGCGGCTCTATCTCATCGGCACCGTGACGGACGAAACATTTGCGTTGCAGACGCAGTGTCCGTGGCCTGCGGGCGAGAAGTCGACGCGGTATTGTCTGATGCTCGCGCTTTTCGATCACCTCTATTGGATTGTCGGTGTGACCGCCGGTGCGCTGGCCGGCATTTTCGCCCAGGGCATTTTCTCCAAGGCGCGGGTCGAGGCGTGCACGAAGGGGATCGACTTCGCGATGACGGCGCTCTTCCTCGTGATTCTTGTGGACCAGTTGCGGACAAAGGCGAATCGCATTCCCGCGCTGATCGGCATTCTTTCTTCGGTGGCGGTGTTCAGTGCGTTGGCGCCGTTCATGGGATTTGCTTCGGCGCGCGGCAATATGCTGATTCCGTCGATGGTGCTCATCGTCTGCGTGTTCCTGGCGTTGCGGTCGTGGCTCGATCCGGAACGGCGGGCGACGGGGAAAGGAGCCTCGGCGTGAGTGCGAACGGACAGTATCTGCTGGGCCTTTTGGTTGTCGTCGGCCTCGTTTCGTATCTGCTGCGCGCCTTGCCGTTCGCGCTCTTCGGTTCCGGCAAAAAGCAGCCGCCGGCGGTCATCCGCTACATTGGCTCCCAGCTGGCGCCTGCCGTGATCGCAATGCTGGTGATCTACTGCTTTGCGGGGTACCTGAAGGCCGGATGTCTGTCGACCTCCTGGCACGGAGGGGCCGAACTTCTCGCGTCGGCGCTCACGGTGGCGCTTCATCTCTGGCGTGGCAATCCGCTTTTGTCCATCGCCTGCGGGACGGCGCTTTACATGTACCTTGTCTGCGCCTGAACGTTCGTGATCTCGTCGTGTTGGACGATTGTCGAGCGGGTGCCCCTCCATTGCCATTTTTAGTTTTATTCGACAGGATGTTTCCTATAATTCTTCTTTCTTTTCATCGAAAATTTTTGAAACGACGATTAACACGATGTACAAGAGTTGTGCTATAATGTACGGTGTAGTTCAACTTGATGAATCAATCATGAAAAGGACAATTTTAAGGAGCATTCGTTCAACCTCGTCTTGGTCAAGGCGGGGTGGTGGATGCTGTCTCATTCGACCTTGGGAGGTTTGCAATCTGAAGTAAGGTCAATCGACATCAAAGGTCTCCACGGTGGGCGAATGCATTGCGAGCAATGAATCCCCCGCCTGAGCGAGACAAGTGATTTAGCGTTACGCTAACACGACGGCCGATGAGAATGTAGGAAGTTTTCAGACTAGAACGTGTGTCAGCGAAAGCGCGCCCCTATGGGCGCGTCTTTCCTGTACTCTAGTCTAGGCCTCCTACAGCCTTCATCGGGTGCATTTGAAAGATGCGCTCTTTTCTTTTGCCGTCGTGATACGAACGAAAGGCAAGGAAATGACAGAAGATCAAGTTAGAGAGAAGGCGGCGCGGATATTGGAGTTTGATAGTGCGCAAGATGAGAACTGCGGTGTTGGGCAACTGACGACCTTCAATCAGCTCGGTTTTGTGGGCAAGAAGGATAAGCCGGATGGGTGGTATCTCCCAAAAAACTTGAATGAAGTTGCCATCATCTTGGAGGTCAAAAAGTCTGGGGTAAACATATGCGCTCCCAAATGTGTGGATGAACTTCTGAAGAATGTCCGTATAGCGCTCACTCGCTATAAGAAAGTGGTGGGAGTCCTATACAATGGTGAGGATGTCGTCGTCTATAAAAACACTGAACTTGCCAATACGGCAGCAGAACTCCAGAACAAGAGGTACTATCTTCAGAGGGTGTAAACTAAAAATGTGAGGTCGGTCCTTCGGGCCGACCTCCACATTTTTCTAATTTTGTCGTTGCAAACGTGGAAGAGTTTATGGTATAATATCAGTCTATACACAATAGACTGATATGAAAGGGCTGATTCAGCTATGAAAACGGAGACGACAGAGACAATCCTCGCGCAGATCGCGTCATACGGGCCGTTCCTCCCCGGGAGCGTTCGCAAGACAACCGAGAAGAGGGTCCGCAAGGACG
>JAKSOY010000118.1 GCA_024405255.1 Kiritimatiellia bacterium | reverse complement strand
GGCGGCAGACGTCGTCGAGCTTCACGGGCTTCACCCACTTCGGGTCGTTGAAGTCCGCGACCGGCGGATCGTTGAACGCGATGTGGCCGTTCTCGCCGATGCCCATGACCACGATGTCGGTCGGATGCTTCTCCAGGATCCCGGCATACCGTTCGCTTTCAGCCTCGGGATCCCTGGCCGAACAGTCGATCAGGTTCACCGTCTTGAACGGCACAAGGCCGAAGATGTGCTCCATCAGGAAATTGCCGAAGCCCTGCGGCGCGGACCTGTCGAGCCCGATGTACTCGTCCATGTGGAAGGCGTTGATGCGAGCCCACGGGATGTCCCTGAACTCCGTGAGCGACCTCAGGACGTCGTTCTGCGAAGGCGCCGCCGCGAAGATCATGTTGATCTCGTCCTTCTCCGCCAGCAGCGCGAGAATGCGGTCATGGATGTCCTGCGCGGCGACGCGTCCCATCTCCTCGCGCGTCGGCATGACCTTGACGGACAGCTTGTCTACCTGAAACTCCTTCATTGGTTCATTCCCTCTTAGCTCGTCGCCTTCGCCCGCTGCCGCCATTACCGCCGCGAGCGCAACAGCCCGCAGACTGGCTTGAGCCCCGCACGATCAGCGGAGCGGACAAATGGCAGGTGCGCGGCGGACGGTCGGGCTGGACGATCCGCGCCGTCAGCAGCTCGAACGCCGCCCGCGCGACGTCCGCGCAGGGTATGTGCGTCGTCGTCAGCGCGGGCTCGACGATCGTGGCGCTCGTCACGTCGTTGAAGCCGACGACCCGGACGTCGTCCGGAACCGACCGTCCCATCCTCCGGAGGCCGACGATCAGATGCGCGGCAATCGAGTCGTTTCGGCAGATGACGGCGTCCGGACGCGGACGGCGCGACAGCAGACGGCGAATCTCCTGCGGCGCATGCGGATCGAGATCGACCGCGGCAATGGTCCCTCCGCCGGCCCGAACGGCGCTTTCCGCCCCGCGAAGGCGCTGGACGATCGACTGGTCGGAGTCGGGGTTCATCACGAAGACGAAATGCCGCGCTCCGTCCGCCAGCAGGTGCGCCGCAGTCCGGCTGCCCGCGGCGAAGTTGTCGATGCCGGCGATGTCATGCGAAGGAGAGTCCTCGGTCGGCGCGATGTCGCAGTCCAGGAGGACGACCGGGATCCGCGCCTCATCCAGGGCCCTGACGACCTCGCGGTTGACCGCGACGGCGTCGCGCATGAGCTCGAGCGGCTGGAAGATGACGCCGGCCACCTTCTCCTCGACCAGCTTGCCGACGAACCTCCGGATGCGTGACTTGAGCTGGCGCGTATCCCTCGTCGCCATGTCGCCCAGCAGCATCACGTAGCCCTCCTTCTGGGCCAGCCGCGACACCTCGCTGACGATCGCCGGGAAAATCTCCGAATACGTGACGCCGGGAACGATCAGCCCGATCCTGCGGGAAGCCCCCCGCCGCGTCACGAACGTCCCCGCGCCCTGACGGCTGCCGATCAGTCCGTCGTGCCGCAGCTGATCCAACGCCCGGCGGATCGTCGCCCGCGTCGTGTTGAAGCGCCGCGCGAGCTGGACGGCACTCGGAAAGGCCGCCGAAGCCGAGTAGCGTCCCTGAAGGATCTCCTCGCGAAGAACCGTCCAGACCTCTCGATACCGGGCGTTCATCTGAAGATCAGCATGAAACCGGGCCACCGCTCCTGCACTTCGACGCAGCCGATGTCCGGCAACGCCGCCGGATCCTCGGCGAGCGTCTTGCCGTTTGTCACGACGCGCGGCTTTCCGAGAAGGTCGTGCGACGCGGCCGTGTAGCCCGTCCCGTCCATCGTCCCCTTGTCGCGCAGAAGCCGCGTCCCAAGCCGCGCGCCGTCCTTGACCTTCACGATCTTCGCGCCGCTCGGCACGTTCGGATCCGTGTCGCACGACCAGACGCAGTTCGTCATGATCGTCCAGTAATTCGGGGCGTTGACGACAATCGCGTACTTGGTCCGGTTGTTGGCGATGACCGAATTGACGCAGACGGCGTTGCCGACCAGGCAGCAGTTCCAGTCGCCCGTCCAGCTGCAGTCGTTGTCCGTCACGGTGCAGTTGAGCAACCGTCCGCCGCTGACGAGCCGCTTGCCCGACGCCGCAGGCGCCCGGTTGCCTGTGATCAGCGTGTTCTTCAGCGCCACGCTCTGCGCGACCGTGATCTGGTTGTTGGAGAACACGCACCGTTCCGTCGCACCGTTCACCATGACCTCCGATCCGGACGCATGCGCGCTGAATTCGCTGTCCACGGCAGTCGGGGTCACCGCGGTACAATAGACGGACTGCCCGTAGTGACTGGCCGAATTTCCGCGGAAGACGCACCGTTCGATGGTGGACGGACGATAGAGCGCGCCGCCGTTGCCCTGACTCGACCCGCCCGTCGCGATCACCCGGTTGCCGATGAAGGTGCAGTCGTCGAACGTGCCCGCGCCAGCCGCGCCGCCGGAAGCCGCCGCGTTGTTGTTGGAGCAGACGTTGTCGACGAACGTGCACCCGTGGACCTTGTTCCAGCCCATGCCCAGTCCGCCACCCGCCGCGCCGAACGTGAAGTTGTTCGTGAAAACGCTCGCCCACAGGCGACATTCGACCGCTCCGGACGCGGGCGCGCTGACCGCGCCGCCCGATCCGACGCCGCGATTGGTGCCGAAGACGCAGTTCGTGACAGTCACATAGAGATTGCCTTTGCTCCAGTTGATGGCCAGCGCGGCACCCGCGCCGGACGAGCGGAACCGCTCGATCGTCAGACCCTGAAGCCAGGTTTCGTAGGCCGTCGTCTCGACCGACAGGAAGCGCAGGTCGGACCCCTCTCCCGCCCCGCGGACGACAACGTCGCCGGGCTCGCCCGACGCCGAACGGATCGTGACGTTCTGCCGCGTCAGCGTGAGAAACGTTCCCGTCGCCTCGATGTCCGAGAAGTCGTAAAGGCCGGCTCCGAGAACGACCACGACCCGTCCAGATCCGGCCTCACGCTCGGCCCGCGCGAACGCATTCGTGAGGGAGCCCGCCTTCGCCCACGTCGAGCAGTCCGTCTCGTCCGTATCGACGGCATCGGGCTTCGCGAAGATCTGAATGCCGCCGTAGGCCGGGAAAATCTCGAACGAAACCGTCCGCGCCACGCCCGCATACGCCTTCTGCCCCGTCACGGTCACGCTGCCCGTGCCGACACCGCCGTTGCCCTCATAGGCGAGCGTATAGTCGACGTCCTTCGTCAGGGTCTCGCCGGTCACGAGGTCATAGACAGTCGGTTCCGGCGTCACCGGACCCGACCCGTCGTACGGCTGAGGGCCGACCGCCCCCACCTGCATCCGGAACTTCGCCGGCAGCTCCTCGCCGAGGAACCGCGCCCGATCAAGGGCGTTGTTCAGGGCGATCTCGTCGCTCGTCAGCACGCGATTGTACACACGGATCGAATAGGCGTCAGACGCCTCATAACTGTTGCCCACCGACACGAAGTCCGTCGGCGTTGTGCTGTCGCCACTCCAGAACCTCGACCAGGCGTAAGTCGTCTCACCGAACAACACGCTCACTTCCGGCGTCGCGAAATTCGGGTCGCGGCAGATCAGCGTGCCGATCACCGGCTCAACCTGCGCCCGCAATCCGGCAATTTTCACCTTGCCATACGGGGAAGTGGAGATGTGGTTGTATTCGAAGGGCTGGGAAATGAACTGCCCGCCGGAATTGCGCCAGGTCTTCTTGTAGGTCTGCCCGAGACCGGTATCAGATTTCTGGTGATAGAAGACCGATCCGACGTTCGCAACGGAAGCGATCGTCGCACAAGAGTCCGCCCCCCAGGTCGCGCCGGCAATCTGCCGCGGATGCACCACATACTGGATCGTCACGGCCTTCAGATCCGTGAATGTCGCGACCTTGTCGAAGATTTTCTCAAACCGGTGCTTCTGGGCGAGGTGGACGAACGAGTCGCCGACGGTCTCGTCCGCCGAGAGATCGCTCGTAAGCCCGCTGCCCGAGAGATCGACGAGCCGCGTCGCCGCGCTGTCGTGCTGGCCGGGGCCGGCGTTCTCGATGCCGTCCAGCATGAGCACAAGCCCGTCCTGGACGTAATGGGATGCCGGCAGTGTCGTTGTCGTCGACGTCTCCGCAGACGAGACTACCGATGAAGCCACAACCGCAGCGCAAACGGCAAAAGAGATGTTTTTCATACTATGCTCCTTTCGACATTTTGAATTTTAGCACAAACTCGAACGGTCAGGTGTACTTGGCCGCCAACTTTATGCATCACTGCAAAATGTGCTATAATTGGCTCATGAAGACACATCTGATCGCCGCAACTGCCGCGCTCGCGGCACTGGCTGCCGCCGCCGACATCGAACTCGTCATCGACCCGAGCGCCGTCGTCGGTTCCGTCAAACCGATGAACGCCGTCAACAACGGTCCGCAGAAGCCGCGCGCGTCCGACCAGACCTGCGGCAACTTCGAGTCCTTCAGGCAGGCGCGCATTCCCTTCGCGCGCACGCACGACTCGATTAACGAGGCGACCTCGAACGGGCACACCGTCGACATCTCAGCCATTTTCCCGGACTTCTCGGCGGATGAGAACGATCCCGCGAACTACGACTTCGCCTATACGGACGAGTTCCTGAAGACCCTCTTCGCCGCCGGCACGGAGCCGTTCTTCCGCCTCGGCCAGACGATCGAGAACGGCATCAAGAAGTACCATACGCGTCCGCCGAAGGACTTCGCGAAGTGGGCGCGCATCTGCGAACACGTCATCGCCCACTACACCGAGGGCTGGGCGGACGGCTTCAAGTGGCGGATCGCCTACTGGGAAATCTGGAACGAGGCCGACGCCCAGCTGGACGCCGACTGCCTCAAGAGCGCCCAGTGGGGCGGCACGAAGGCCCAGTTCTTCGAATTCTACGAAACCGCCGCGAAGCACCTGAAGGCGCGATTCCCGAACCTCAGGATCGGCGGACCGGCCCTCGGCTGCCGCATGGACTGGGCGACGGACTTCATCAAGTACCAGCGCGCGCACGGCACGCCCATCGACTTCTTCTCCTGGCACGTCTACCAGGGCGGTGTCCCGCGTATGCGAAACCAGTCGCGCGAGGTGCGCAAGCTTCTTGACGACAACGGCTATGAGAAGACGGAATCCATTCTTGACGAATGGAACTACGTGAAGGGCTGGACGCACGAGTTCCCCTATTCGCGAATCGCGATGAGCAGCGCCAAGGGCGCGGCGTTCGTTGCCGCGGCAATGTCCGCCTGCCAGGACTCGCCGGTCGACATGCTCATGTATTACGACGCGCGCTCGAGGACGTGCTATAACGGGCTCTTCGACTTTTACACCTTCGCGCCGCGGCAGGCCTATTACGCGTTCCTCGCGTGGGCTGAGCTCCGCGACCGCGGCACCCGGGTGAAGAGCACGGTCTCGGGCAAGTTCGCGGGCGACATCGTCGAGGCGACCGCCGCCCGGGGCGCCGACGGCAAGGTCGCGCTGCTCCTCTCGCGCTTCTGCGACGACAACAACCGCACCGCCGCCGAGAAGGTCACCGTCCGCTTCGTCGGTGACCGTCGCTTTACGGGACGCCTCACCGCCCAGCTGACGGACGCCAACCATCTTGGCAGCGCCTTTCCGCTGACGGCCTCGGACAACGGCTCGCTCGTCTTTTCGCTTGAACCCAACTCGTTCATCTATCTTTCGGAATGAGCTTCACGGGATTTGCAAGAAGGGTGACATTCGCCCTGTTGTCGTGCGGAATGCTCTCGGCGGTAGGAGCGACGATTGTCGCGGCAGGTCCGTGGGAGATGTCGCAGGCTACGGCACCGGAGGAATGGATGCCGGCCGTGGTTCCGGGAACGGCGCTCACGACGCTCGTGAAGAACGGCAAGGTGCCCGACCCCTACTGGGGGCTCAACAATCGCTTCGAGTCGAAGCGCATACCCGATCTCTCCGAGGACCGCGCGTTTTACGAGGTGACCTACCGCACGACAGTCGAGCTGCCCGCGTCGTTCACGAACCGCGTCGTCTGGATGCGTCCCGAAGGCGTCAACTACCGCAGTGAGATATATCTGAACGGGACGCTTGCGGCCTCGACCCGCGGCATGTTCGCGCGCAACGCCGTGGACGTGACGCCGTACGTGAAGCCGGGCGCGGCGAACGCGCTCGTCGTCAAGGTGTGGCCGGTGGACCACCCCGGCACGCCGCAGCAGAAGTCGTGGGGCGCGGCGGGCGAATGGGCGAACGGCGGCGACGGCGCAATCGGGCGTGACGTCACGATGCTGATGTCCGTCGGCTGGGACTTCACCTTCAACGACGGCATCCGCGACCGCAACACGGGCATCTGGCGTCCGATTGTCTTCTTCGCGACGGACAAGGTGCGGCTGGACGCGCCCTATGTGCGCACGAAGCTGAACGACGACTTCTCCGCCGCCGAGCTGACGCTTGAGGTCGACTTGCACAACGCGACGAACGGCTGGGGGGCGGAGGAGAAGGGTCGGCTCGTCGCCGAAGTGGAGGGGACGGATGTCCGTTTCGAGAAGGAACTGACGCTCTTCCGCGGCGAACGGCGCACCGAGTTCCTGACAGCGACGCTGGCGAATCCAAAGCTCTGGTGGCCGCGCAACAAGGGCCCGCAGAACCTCTATACGCTGAAGGCGCGTTTCGTGAGCGCGAAGACGGGCGCGGTGTCGGACGAGACACGAGTCCGCTTCGGAGTCCGCGAGGTGACGAGCGGTCCGACCGGCAAGGACGGCGCACGGCAGTTCTTCGTCAATCGCCGTCCCGTCTTCATCCGCGGCACGAACTGGATTCCCGAGGCGATGCTGAAGGCGGACGACGCGCGGATGGAGGCGGAGGTGCGCCTCACCTACGAGTCGGGTGTGAATCTCGTGCGGCTCTGGGCGGGCGGGATTCCCGAGTCGGACCGCTTCTATGAGCTCTGCGACGAATACGGACTCCTCGTCTGGCAGGAGTTCTGGATGACGGGCGACACGTGCCATCCAGACGATCCCGCGCTTTATCTCGACAACGTCGCCCAGCAGGTGAAGCGCATCCGCCCGCATGCGTCGGTCGTCCACTACGTTGCCTCGAACGAGTCGACAGAAGTCGCCGGCACGGAGGAACTCGTGAAGCGTCTCACGGGTACGACGAGCTGGATGATGCAGTCGGAGTGCGACGGAGTCCACGACGGCTCGCCCTACTTCCCGGTTAATCCGATGAGCTACTACGAGGACACGGCCTCGCCGCGCGGGAGCCGCGTCTACGGGTTCAGTCCCGAATACGGCACGTGCGCGCTGCCGCCGGCCGAGTGCTGCCGCGCGTTCATGCCCGAGGAGCTCCTGTGGCCGATCGAGCGGAACGTCGCCGCGTGGAAGTACCGCGAGGGCGGCGGCTTCGACAAGATGACGGAATTTCACCACGCGTATGTGAACGGTTACGGCGTCTCGAAGACGTTCGACGAGTACGCCCGCAAGTCGCAGGCGGCGGATGCGCTCGCCCACCGCTGTCTCTGGGAGACGTGGAACCGCGCGCGCAACGAGGCGACGGGGGTTCTCTTCTGGTACAACAACACGCCGATTCCGCAGCTCGGCGGCCACATGTGGGACTATTCGCTCGTCGCGACGGCGTCGCAGTTCGCGCAGGCGAACGCCCTGGAGCCGCTCCATGCGCAGTACGAGTACCTCTCGAACCGTGTCTCGGTTGTGAGCGACGTCTACAGTGCGCACGCGCTCGCGGTCCGCGCCGAGGTCTACGACTTCGACTCGCGCAAGGTCTGGGAGAAAGAGGCGGAGGTGAAGGTCGAAGGCGAGGGATGCCTGGATGTCTTCGCGATTCCGTTCGGGAGTGAGCTGACTTTCGACAAGCCCCACTTCATCAAGCTGCGGCTGTTCGAAAACGGCGCGGAAATCGCCTCGACCTTCTACTGGCGGTCGAATTCGCGGTACGAGGGGGCGCAGACGGTGACGGGCCCGTGCGTCGTAGGCTTCGAGGAGCTTGACAACCTGCCGCGGACGACGCTGGTGACGCGCCAGATCTCGGACAAGGGCGGCAAGCTCGTTCTTGAGATCGCCAACACGGGGACGCATCTTGCCTTCATGACGGAGGTGCGGCTGGAGGACGCGGACGGCAAGTACCTGAAGCCGGTGTTCTTCTCGGACAATTTCTTTGCGCTCCTGCCGGGAGTAAAAAGGCACATCGAAGTCGTGCATCCGCAGACGTTATTCGGCTGGAAGGTAAAAGCATGGAATTCTCGTTAAAGAATGCGGTGCTGTGCGGACTCGCCGTTGCGACGTTCTCGGCGGCGTCCGAGCCGCAGGTGGCGATACCAGAGACCTTCGCGGAAGTCGCCAAGACGGCGATTGAGCGTGACACTGCGGGGACAGACCCTGCGCAGAAGATCAAATTTGTCCCCCAAAAGCGAAAAATGCAAACTTATCCCGCAAGGGGGTCTGTCCCCGTCGACTTCGCAAGGGGGTCTGTCCCCGTCGACTTCATTACTCTATTTTGACGGCAAAGGGAACTCGGCATCCAACCATTTAGGCGTGTAACCGCAACGAACAAGCCCCATCGACATCGCCCGACCTAATGAAATCGCACCCTTCTGCGACATTCCGCATCCGGGGCGAGCGGCGTCCACCAATTCGGTCTGCTGCCTTATCATGCCCCGCACGCCAATCCGCGTAAAGCCCTCCGGGGACTCGATGTGGGCGATCCAAAGATCCATGAAACGCTGAGCCACCTGTTCCAGGTCTTTTTTCCCCTCTGCGTGAAACTTCTCCTTGTACTTTCTGAAGCGAAGGAATGTAAGATACTCTATGCATATCGGAATCTCGAATTCTTTTCCCCGAAAACACGACCTCCCGAAAAACATGGCTACCTCTATATTCGCCCAGGCAAAACATTCGAAATCTTCAACACGCGAAAACTCCTGAAGCATATCCGTCCTCAGAAAACTCCTGTTAAATGGGGAGAGCAAGATTTTTTCAATTTCAATCGGACAATTGTTGCAAAGAGACAACGCCGTTCGCAAGGCGATCAGGTCGCGGGCCTGATAGGCCTCGGTCGCCTTCCGATAGGCGGATTCGGGATTGACGCCAACAACTTCAATCGCCTCACCCTTGCCTCGACAGAGCATCTCCATCACAAAGTTGAGCCTTTTGTGCTCTGCCGTCGCAGTCCGTTCTTTCAAGTCGGTAATCCGCGAGGTCTGAACAACGGCGAATGTCACGGCCGCAACCGCGACAACGGACAAAAGTATCTTCATTTTCATCAGTCTTCTCCTGTTAGTGACACGAATCCGAAGGGAAGCCAACGGCTCCGCTCGAGCTTGTACTTGAATTTCCGAATGGATGACGTACCGTCCGATTCAATCTCAAACGTCTGTGTGTACGCGGCGTCCCTGCCGCCGATGAAAAGAGGACGCGACATATCATCCCTCGTCTTCCATTCGATGCAATGCCATCAAACGCTTTGCAACCCTCAACTCGATACGCCAGCGTAGATCGTCATTCTTGCATAGCAACACGTCATAAAATACCTTGGCGGATCGTGGCGCAGACATCCACGTGTTCATTTCGACAATGTCAGCACCTATCGTGCGGACAATATCGGGCGGGATGTAAAACTGCCGACCGATTGCATTGCACAGTTGACCATAGATTTTTCGTGCACACCTCTCGTTGACAGCGCCAAGTTCTTTGACAAACTCAATGACTTTCACCTCATGGGTTTTCGCTGAAGCATACACTCGCTTGTACTCAAAGCCTGGCATCGGGCTCGGCCTTAACAGGCGAGCATCCATTATGAGCAAGGTGCTTCCCGTATGGATCGCCGCGCTCTCAATAGACGACTTCTCAACTACCAAATCTTCCAGTGAGATATAGTTTTCAAAATCAAACGACCGCCGGACGTCCAACGCGGCGAAAGCATTGTGTGGATTGCCATCCGTCAATTCAGGATCTGTTCCCCTTTCGCACCCGCAAATGAGCAACACTCCCAGTGCCAGGTTCATTCCGACTCTTACTGCTGTGGCCATATGACAGCCCTCCCGTCTATGTAAACGTCACCAAACATACTTCTTTCGAGACATAACAATCCAAACTTAATCTTCCTGCAACACGTCGTCCAGCCAAACATCATTGGCAGCAAGCGACGCCACGGGAAGAATCAAAATCACTGCCAGCAGTTTCATCTTCCGTGTCATAGCAAACCAATTCGAGTACGGTGAATGACAAATCCACAAAAATGCCATTCGCGAACGACCACTCCCTCAGTCGTCATATCTGAAGGCCAATAGCACTCCTTCTCTACCGCTGTTTTCATCATGTCAAGCTTATGCAACATTTCAGAAGGTACAGGCCTGCCCGCCCGCCTTAATTTCTCAACTTCCACACGCACTTGCGCAGTGTGTTTATCGAGGACGCGACGATTTCGTTCTGTGATCATGTCGGAAAATCTCCTTATGCAAAACCTTACAACATCTTTTGCCAGCTGACATTCCTGCGCTCGCACTTGGATTTTAACCAGTGGCACACCATTGCATGAATTAGTTACGCTCATCGTGCAGGATTCAAACGCCTTGCAAACCTGAATCCAGTCGCCACCATAAACCTTTGTAAAATCACCAGCAGACGAGCGAATTAAATTTTCTCGCACGAACCTTTTCACATAACTTTCTACGTGCCATAGTTCTTCCGTTGGTGCACTTGGCGAAGAACGCACACAAGAAAAACAACCGGACACGGAATACACCCGTTCCGTCGCAAAACACAAACCGGCGATTAAGACCGCAAGAACACACGCCATGCAAAAAATCATAGCTTTCGTCTTCATTCCTGAAATACCCCATCTAAATATACTTCGTTATTTATACGCCGCTCGATTTCATGGTTGTACTTTCTAATTGTAGCAGTACCATTCGGTGCGATTGTAAAACGCTGTGTTGTGGGATTAGGATGTATCTGCCCCTTAAGTGTGTGGAGAACGTCACCCCATCCGACGGGAATCTGCCACTCTTTCCACCCAGACGTCCAAGGTCTTGGGTATGGCGTATTCCTTTCAACGCGATCTGCCGCCCATTCATCCTGATGCACCTGAATCCACACTCCAGCGCGGGCGCTTTCAGAATGAGACATTGCTCCCGTTTTGTTCACATCAGGGTCATTGAAGTACCCGTCATGAGGGCAAATTGTATCATCAGGGATTTCCTCCATGAAAATACCGTCAAACGAAACGTAAGATGGTTCAACATAAAGAAAGAGATTCATGCGAACTTGCCCCGAATTTCCAATTGTGCCGCGAACGTGATCCCATTCCGCACCTCTACACACGACAGATGGCTCAACCACGCGAATCGATGAGACTAATTCGACGCGTCCCGAAGAAATTGCAAGTTCATATGCTCCGCCCGTCCACGGGCAATAAAACAATTCATTATCAACACCAACAACAGCATCATTTGAGTTAAAGTTTAAGCCCAGTCCTATTGACGCAGGATAATGATTGACGTTAGCCCCTTCCTGCACACCAAAAACATGCCTATGGGGACATGTCTCCGCAGGAGCTTCAACCATTCTGACAATTTCCACCTTCACCGAGGTCAATTCATCCTCTACGGTCGAATGGCGCGTCCCAGTGACGCGTTCGGTGAAGTCGGCCTTGGCGACAACATCCCTTTCGCTGCCACTGGGCAGACGTCCTTCATAGACGACGTTGAACTCGACCTTTTGCTGCGGCGGGACAAACCGCGTGACGGGCAGCGAGCCGCCCGAACGCGACACGAGCTTGTCTCCGTTGTCGATGGAGAACGTCACCGTACCGCCGGTTTCGCCGCCGTGCGCGATGCAGGTGAGCCTCGTCCGTGTCGACCGCCGCGCAACGACCTCGCCCGGCATGTTGGTGTAGGCGTCCTCGAAGATGACAACGGACTCGGAGAACTCCACCGACGCCCTCGCAGCATACGGCCCGTCGTCTTCCTGCGTCTCGTAGGGATCGTCGTCATCGTAATACGGACAGCCGCAATGACCTCCGGTGCATGCCTTCTCAAAACCTTCATAGGAATAAAAGCCAGAAGCTTGACACCCGCCACAATAACAGTAACGCTCGTGAGCCCACCAGAACTGATTGCCATAGCCGGTGATACCACAGCAATGCTGCGTCCATGTGAAAGTGCCGCCAAGTCCAGACGGGACAACTCGCATCATAAAGCTCGTGCCATTCCCCTCAAGGGCGGAGAATGTTACCGGCCACACGACTTCAATCTCTGTCGACCCATTGCCATCAATCTCAATCGAAGAGCTCGACTGTCCGACCACGTCGAACGGCTGGCTGCTTTCGACCTCATACGTCTTGCCGATCAGAAGCTGGACGCGGTAGGTCTCGCCCGCCTTGCCGTAGATGTACGGATCGTCGAGGTCGGACGGACCATCGCCCACGAACTCAATGTACGAATTCCACCGCGGACGGACGTCAATCCAGTAGTAGGCCGCCTCGTTCGCCCCCGTCGGCAGCTCCTGCCAGAAGTCATCCCACGACTCGTCCCAGCAGTATGGATCGCCGTCGTCGTCGTTTTGCCATCCGTCGTTGTCATAGTCGTCAGGATCGATCCGGCGGCAGACGGACTCGACCTCGTTCGAACGCACGATGAAGTCGCCCGTCGACCGCAATTCGACCTGCGCGTTCACCGTACTGTCGCGGCCCTCCGCGACAGCGTCGGACGGGGCTGTCGCGGAGGGCCGCGACAGTACGGATCTGCCCGCAAAGAAGTTCTCCCACGTGACGAGCCGCACACCGTTCGTATCTACCGCGCTCCAGAGCCGCGAGCGGTACGGCACGGCGGACATCGGCGCGCCAACCGCAACAATCTCGTTCGTATCGCCCAGCGCGAACCTCACCTTGCCCCACGAAAACGCCCAGACCGAGTCGTACTCGTTCGTGCCGAACGGAAAACGCCAGCTGCCGAAGTCAAATGGCTTCACGTCTTCGTAAGCGCCACGCACCCACCAGTTGCTTGCCATCATCGCATCCTCCGGCATCGTGTAGGAGATATTGCAATTCGTCCGCACCTCCCACAGCTGCCAACCACGGGCGATGTCCTCTTCGGTAACAGTCAAAGGGGAAGCGGCGAACAAAGGGGAAGCGGCGTCCTCGCCGCTTGTTACAAAAAGAGCTCCGTGGGCCACTTTCAATCGTCCGGACAGCGAAGATGCGCTGTCGAGCCGATTGGAATAAGGAATTTCTCCCTCCTGACAAGCGGCGAGGACGCCGCTTCCCCCTTGCGAGGACGCCGCTTCCCCATTGTTCGTCGACACGTTCTTCCCCCCGCCGTAGACAACAAATGCGCCGACGAACAGCAGCAGTACCAACTTGGCGAACGGCGGCAGACGACGGAACCGGTCTATCGCTTCCTCAATGCTTGGCCAGGCGGCGACCAACTGCGGCCACACTAGGATCCCGCAGAGGAGCGACAGTG
>JAKSOY010000117.1 GCA_024405255.1 Kiritimatiellia bacterium | reverse complement strand
CCTCGAGGTTCACGAGGTCGCAGTTGTGCATGCGCTGCGCATAGTAGTCCATGTCATGGAAATGGATCAGGCCTTCTTCGTGGGCCTTGACGATGTCGTCCGGCAGCAGGATGCGCTTCGTAATGTCCTTCGACACGGCGCCGGCCATATAGTCGCGCTGCGTGGAGTTCACGACCGGGTTCTTGTTCGCGTTCTCCTGCTTGGCCTCTTCGTTCGGCCAGTTGATGGGGGTGAGGGGCTGGCCGTCCGTCGTGTTGTGGCGGCGCTTGATGTCCTGCACGCAACGATACTTGATGTAGTGCTTGGCAACCAGATGGGCACCGGCTTCCTGGATCTTCGTCTCGACGATGTCCTGGATCTCCTCCACCCCGAGCGCCCGGTCATGCGCTTCGGCGTACTCCCCGATCTGAGCGGCGATTCGCTCGATACGCGCGTCGGTCAGCTTGTCGGCGTCTTCGACGGTTTCATTGGCCTTACGAATAGCCGCGGCAATCTTGGCGGCATCAAATTGTGCTTGCGACCCATCGCGCTTGATAATGTTCATCTCGAGCTATCGACCCCTTTCTCCCCGCCCGACCGTTTGTCGCCACAGGCCGTTCCGTCACTCGGCGGACAATCCCTGCTTGCAGCCCTTCACCAAAAAGCCTCTGGAGGAAAACGGCGAATAGTATACAAAGTATCATCTGCGAATGCAAGCAAGAATCCATATATTGTGTATTTTTCTTATTCGCCCCACTATATATGGTGTAAACCGTAAAAAACCGCCTAATATCTCATTTAAAGGACCTTTTTTCTATAGGTTGAATCATTAAACGAACAAAAGGCGTCGTAGAAACGATACGACGCCCCGTGCTAAAACCGTTTTCCCCCGAACGGATTACCCTTCGGCCTGCCCCTTCGCCCGACGCGCCAGATAGTCCTTCGTCACCTTCCACACGACCGGCGAAAGGAGGAAGAGCGCGACGAGGTTCGGGAACGCCATGAGGCCGTTCATCGTATCGGACAGGTTCCACACGACGCTGACCGTGAGGTAGGGTCCGATTGCCACGAAGAGCACATAGAGGAAGCGGTAGAACTTGATGACGTTCTGACGCTTCGACCCCACCAGATATTCCAGACACTTCTCGGAATAGTAGTCCCAGCCGAGAATCGTGGTGAACGCGAAGAACGTGAGCGCGACCATCAGGAAGAACGACGCGATCATGCCGGAGTGCGGACCGAGGAATGCGAGACCGCGGCTGAACGCCTCGATCGTGATATCCACGCCCTTGAGGCCGAGCTTCGGTTCCCAGGCGCCCGTCACGACGATCGCCAGACCCGTCATCGAGCAGACGATGATCGTATCGATGAACGTGCCGGTCATGCAGACGAGTCCCTGGCGCGCCGGCTCGTTCGTCTTCGCCGCCGCCGCCGCGATCGGGGCGGACCCCAGGCCCGCCTCGTTCGAGAAGATGCCGCGCGCGATGCCCTTCTGCATCGCGATGAAGATCGTTCCGACCATGCCGCCCGTGAAGGCCGCCGGATTGAACGCCGCGCGCACGATGAGCTCGATTGCGGAAGTCACCTTCGAGATGTTGCCCAGGAGAATGAACCCGCAGATGGCCACATAGAACACCGCCATGAACGGTACGATGATCGTCGAGACGTTTGCGATGCGCTTGAGTCCGCCGATGACGACGAGCGCGGTGGCGGCCGTCACGCACGCACCCGCGATGACGACCGGTACCGAATAGGTCGTGCCGAAGAGCTGAACGCCCGTCGTCAGGTCCGCCGGATTGAAGTTCGGATCGAAGAACCGCTGCGTGGCGGACGTAATGCCATGCACCTGCGTGAGGGTACCGATGCCCAAAAGCCCCGCGCCCACGCCGAATACGGCGAACAGGACGGCCAGCCATTTCCAGTTCTGAATGCCGAAGATGCCTTTCAGGCCCTTCTCGATGTAGTAGAACGGTCCGCCCAGCACCTTCCCTTCGGGCGTGAACTCACGGTATTTGACGGCGAGCAGGCCTTCGGAGTATTTCGTCGCCATGCCGAAGAACGCCGCCACTTCCATCCAGAAAAGCGCGCCCGGTCCGCCCGTGCCGATCGCCGTCGCCACGCCCACGATGTTGCCCGTGCCGATCGTCGCCGAAAGCGCCGTACAGAGCGCACCGAACGCCGAGACATCGCCTTCCGTCCCCTCTTCGGTGTGGAACATGTAGCGGAAGGCGTTCTTGAGATTGAAGAGGTGGTAGAACCGCAGCATGCAGGAGAGCAGAATGCCGGTCACCAGGATGATGCTGATGAGGGGGACGCCCCAGACGAAGTCGTCGGCGGCGCCGACCCAGTTCGTCAATGTTTCCAGCCAACCGCTGGACGTTTCAACCGATTTCGCGACTGCACCCGACAACGCGGCCTCAGGCTCGTTTGCGATCGCCTTCAAGGCGGTCGTCACCACTTCATTCGTCATGTTGTACCTTTCCGTCCTTTTGCCTGAGAGATCATCTGCAACCCTTTCGCAGAATTACACCTTCGGCACCCCACACCATCGTGGAGCTTCTCCGGACCCGCCTTAACGCAGAAGTAAATATTTTATCAAAACCACCCCAAAAATTCAATCCCCCACGCCCGGGCGATTTTAGGCGATTGGTTCTTGGGGTTATTTCTTCCCTTTTCCGGCGAGATCCAGAATATGGTCGAAAATCGCCTGGCTCTCGCGATCCTTGGCGCTGCGCAGTTCGGGATGGAACTGGACGGCAAAGGCGGGATAGTCCACGCCCTCAAGCACTTCCACCACGCCGTCCGGCGCCGTCGCGACCACACGGAATCCCGGCGCCACTTTCGCAACGGCGTAGTCGTGAAACGAATTCACCGTCCATGACGTGCGCTTCAACACGCGCGCGAAGCGCGACGCGGGCGCAATGGCAACCGGATGCGTCGCACGCGACCCCGACACCTTCTGGCGATGCGCCAGCGGTTTTTCGGGCGGCTTCTTCACCGTCTTCTGCCAGGGCCGCACGAAACCGCCGAAGGAGGAATTGATCACCTGCGCGCCGCGGCAAATGCCGAAAAGAGGCTTACGCTGTTTGCGGGCCTCCCCCAGGACGAGCTTCTCGAAGGCCTCCCGCCGGCGCGCCGCCGCCACATACACAGAGTCCTTCCCGCCCCCGCGAAACGTGGCCCCCTGGAAAACGACCACGTGGGACTGGCGAAGCTGGGCGGCCACCGTTTCCGCCGTATTGGTCCTCGATAGTTCGACCACCGTAAACCCCGCCCGCGTGAGCGACAAGTGGATGGCCGAAACGAAGCCGGATTTCGTCGGATGGCAGGTATCCACCATCACGGCCGTCTTCCCCGCATTCGGTCCTGGCGCGCGCGTCGGTTGTGGCGCCGCCATTCCCCCAAGAGCACACAGAACGCAAATCAAAAACAGTTTCATGTTCATTCGCACAGCCTTCTTTGAAATTTCATGGCCTCAATGCAGATAGCGAAGAGACGATGGCACCGTCGCCGCCTCCACGTTCACCGCCCCAGGGTCACGACGACGGCTTCACGCGTCCAGAAAAGGAGGAAACGCTGCTGCTCGACCACCTCGCAAATGACCTGCCAACCATCCTTCGCGAGCCGATTGAGTTTTTCTTCCATAATCGACACCGGCAACGCCGAAGCCCCCAGGAAGATCGTCGCACACCCGCTCTCGCTGATGCGCACCACTTTGTATTCCGTGTATTTCATGCAAATATTATATCACATTTCACAATCCCTCGTCATTTCGCCCGACGATCGCGGATCTGGGGATGATTATGCTTGTCCAAGGTCACCTCGAACCGGCCAATGGACTTAAGGAACTCCGAGAGTTTCGCATACCCATAATTTCGGCTGTCGAAATCAGATCGGCTCTTGCTAATCATGCTACCAAGAACAGCGAGGCTACTGACACCGTCATCATTCGACGTTTCAGCAATACATTTGGCAATGAACTCAACCGTCCTGTCAGAAGGGCGTTTACGGGTAGGGACGGGACTTGGCACGGGCTTGACCGGCCCAGTCTCCGCGGCAACATTGGCGACGGGTCCCTCCGATGGCCCCTCCGGACGCAGGATGTCCACATAGATGAACTTGTCACAAGCCTTGATAAACGGTTTCGGTGTTTTCTTCTCGCCAATACCGTAGACCTTGAGCCCTGACTCGCGAATTCGCAATGCCAGCGGGGTGAAATCGCTGTCACTGGAAATGAGCACAAATCCATCCAACCGTTGGCCATGGAGAAAATCCATCGCATCGATGATCATGGCCGCATCCGTGGCGTTCTTGCCCGTCGTATATGCATACTGCTGAACCGGCACGGCGCCATTTTCGAGCAGGACCTCCTTCCATCCCGCCAACTGAGGTGACGACCAGTCGCCATAGGCACGCTTGACCGTCGGGGTCCCATACTTGGCGATCTCTTCCAGAATCGCCTTCAAGTCACCCTTCGATGCATTGTCCGCATCAATCAACACCGCCAGCTTTTGTTCACATGAATCCGACATGTCTTATTCTCCAATCAAACTCATTGACATTCCATTCTCCAACGATCAAATCAGCACTTCCCAGCTGCCGAACTTGCGCCCGCCGACGCGACGGATCATCTTATCCTTACGCAACTTGACGATCTGCCACTCAATACCCTTGTCGGTCACACCAAGCTCCTTTGCCAATTCCACGGTTGTCACTTGCGGATTCCTTCTCATCACAGCAATCAAACGTTGTGCAGTAAGCCGTAACACCACCAACTCTTCAGGCGGGAAATCAAATTTCTTTTCCCTAGTTCCTGTACTCTTTACCCTAGTTTTCTTTTCCCTAGTTTCTACACCCTTACCCACAGTTTTCTTACCCACAGTTTTTGTCGTTTCGCCCTTATTTTTCAAGGGCTCGATGACATCTGCGCTTCTCTTTTCCCTAGTTTTCTTTTCCCTAGTTTTCTCGCTCTTACTACTAGTTTTCGTGCTCTTTGTACTAGTTTTCAGGTAGACCGTCAGGACCGTCTGATCGGGTTCGTGGTACTCCTCAAGATCAGGTCGATCATACCCCAACTCCGTCCATGTCGAATAGAGATTGGAAAGCCCCATGCCCGACCGTTCGCCGACATCAATCAGCGCAAAGATGTTGAAAATCCTCGAATTGCGGGCATCGGTCGTTCCGCCCTCTATGGCAACTTCCTTGGCAATGCGAAGATCACCGGGATTGCGAAAGACAATCGTATCAAACTGCTTCTCAATGACAATTCCGCGGCGTCCATGGTAATCGGCATGAATGAGCGCATTGGCCAGCACCTCACGCAGCACATCATGCACCTTCGTTTCGTTCACGCGTTGACTATGGGCATCAAGTTTGAACGGAACTTTCACGTCCGAGGTCAGTCGGTCATAGATACGGAAATAAAAGTCGATGATATTCCCGCTCCAAGTTGCATCATGCGCCGCCACGCGATCCTTCCAACGCGTACCGTCGCCCGTCTTCTCACGATAGTCGAGGAAGTAGTCTGGCAGCTCATTCGAGATCGTCACAAAATCACCGAAGCACAGCAATCCGGACAGCATCGGGCGAACAACACCACCCTCATCCTTCTTCGCCGCGCCGATCTTGCAGAGGAACTGCTCATCCGTCATCTTGTTCCAAGCGTGGTCGGGCTTACGCTGCGAGAACATCATCCGATAGCGCCGGACCGAGTCCTGGTCGAGATCAGCAATCGTCATATCCTCAAGAAGGCAATTGTCGGCGGTCTCCTTGCATTTGTCGCGGATCATCGCTTCGACAGCCTCACGGCTGCAATGATAATCGCCCTCTCCATTCCGCCGATAAGTTCCCTTGAACACGTCCGAGCCAACATACACCGGCTTCACCCGTCGATCGGCGCGCGGCACTTCCGTTACCACCAGGACCTTACCGTCGATCTCAAGCGAATAGACGCGCTTGTTCGACAGCACGTTGTCACTCACCTTGTCCGGATTATTCGCCGCGTTCCACAGATCGGCCCTGACCTTCTCCGCATTCTCCACGCCCTCGACAACGCGAACACCATTCTCCTCTTTCACACCCAGCACAATGACGCCGCCATCCGTATTCGCGAACGCGCTATACGACGGCCAGAAGTCGCCCGGGACACCGCCATGTCCACACTTGAATTCGACCATGCCATTCTCGCCGGTCTTAATTAGTTTCTTCAGTTCTTCAGATGTCATATCGCCTCGACCTCCTCAACCGAAATCTTGTTCGCCACAGACTTGCGCGCGCTCCGCCGTGACTGAAACAATTCCTTATCTTCCATGTTCCCATTCAGATTGCCTGCTATTGAAACGCATGCATTATACCATATTTCCTCGAAGTCCGTCTCCCAACAAACCGATTTCGGCACACGGGCGCACCTGAACAATTCACCGCGATCACCTCTTGTTCGAACCTACGGTCTGCGGCACTCACGGCAGCACCTTGTCACGCGGTGGCGATGGGGAAGTTCACCAAACAGAAAGCCCAGAAACCGGCTCCGCCGGACGTGGAGGGCGATTGGAAGAAATACGCTTCACGCCTCCATCGGCCCTTCGCCCGAATATAATGTGGGAGGATTGCCAGTGCCGGGTCCGAAGGATGATTTTTCAAACTGCCTTCCGTGTCCCGCGAAGCGGGTTTCCGTGTATTCGGCGGTGAAAAAACTCTGCTGCCCCACTCAGCGCTGCTCACACTCTTCAATTCGAGGGACATTGAGGGTCATTTATTCAGGACGTCCGGACGCAAGGGTCTCAAGGGACGCAAGGGACGATTTGATTCTTCGAACGCCCGAGATGATGCCTCAGGCCTCCACTCGGAAATGAAATCGTCCCTTAAGTCCGGACGTCCCTTGCGTCCGGACGTCCTGAACCATGCCCCGACCTGCTTCTTCATGCGGTCATCTCCTTTCCACCGTACAATCTGCCTTTCTGACCCTTCGCACGGTGTGCTTGAGCTTGCCGACAAGGAAGTTGATCTCCATCGACGACTCGGTTTCCGCCGTCGTCAGGTCGGGCATGACGATGTCCGTCAGCACCTCGCCGAAATGCCGCATCATGGAATTGCGCTTCTGCGCATCCTTCTCCGTATGCAACGCCAGCAGCTCGCGCTTCATCGCACGAACCTCGGCATAGGTTTCGATGATGGCATGTGTCGCCTGAATTGCGCGATGGCTTTTCAGAACAGTCGCAAGCATGTACAGCCCCTTTTCCGTAAATGCATGCGGAAGATACTTGATGTTCGAGCCGCGCGTTCCGTTCAAGGTCACAATCTGTGACCTTGAACATTCTTCGGCCGTCAACGTAAGGATATAACCGTCGAAAAAACGCTCAGCGTTTCGTTTGACGGCTTGGTTCACGGCTTTCGTCTCAACGCCATAAAGCGCTGCGACATCGCGATCCAGCAGCACTTGCTGTCCGCGTACCTCCAGCATGCGGGACTTGACGGCATTGATGTCGATTGCGACGACATTCGGTTTCTGATTCTTCATGATGACCTCCGGGCATAGTATTACCACTCTTCAGCAGTAACCCCTCGCGGTGACACCCGCTGGTTGAATTGCCCCTGCCACGACTGCCCGACGGCCAAGCGGATTCGCGCCTTCATCGCCGTAGCTCCAACGCAAGTTGCCCGCAAGTAAATCAGCATCATTTCCGATGGTCCCCCTACTGGGCTTCTTAGGCCCCTCTACCTTCAGGTGAACGCACATATTATAGCAAAAATCCCCGCGTACGTGAGCATAAATTTCATCCCCCACCCGCCCATCGCCGCAGGCCGGAAGACGTCAAACCACGGAAAGCCGGCTCCGCGTTGCTCACACCCGTCAATGCGAGGGACATTGAGGGTCATTTATTCAGGACGTCCGGACGCAAGGGTCTCAAGGGACGCAAGGGACGATTTGATTCTTCGAACGCCCGAGATGATGCCTCAGGCCTCCACTCGGAAATGAAATCGTCCCTTAAGTCCGGACGTCCCTTGCGTCCGGACGTCCTAAACCATGTCCCTTCCGTCCCTCAAATCTCCCCCGCCCGGGAAGTACTGGCACTGGCACTCACCACCGCCCACTGCCCGCTTGCACACTTGCAAACTTGCACACTAGGGGAAAGGACGGTTCGAACAGAAGCACTACCTGCCAAGCATTAACGTGTTTTTCTTCTTTCACCTCACCTGCCATGTTTATACTCCTCAAAAATCAAATCAGTCACAACGCAGCTTTTGCAACGTCATTTACACCGTCATTGGATGTCATCACCACGTGGTACTTGCCCAAATCTGCCGTCATAACCCCTCCTTCACCGCCGAACTCGGCGGACGTACAACAATCCATTTACTACCACGCCCCTCGCCTTGTTTCATCAACAATCCTGCATTCATAAGTGCAGCATAAGCACTCTTAACCGTACTGTGCGCAATCTTCAAACGTTCGCTGACTTCTATTTGCAGGAGTGTCTCATTCCGAATCAACAGCCCCCAAACTTGCCGACATGTTTCTTTGAAATCCTTTCGAGCATCCGGCATCAGAATGTCAAAGTCGACTTCAGAACCGACCTTTACATCTTTAGGGCCGACTTCTTGTCCTTTAGGGATGACTTTCGCGCCATTAGGGCTGACTTCGCGACCTTTAGCCCCATCTTCGATCCCCTTAGAGCCGACTTTATCAGATCTAAGGTCGCAATTATGCTCTCGAATGATTCCAGTCTCGCGAAGTGTGACTAGCGCATTATTGATCGTCCGCGGGGTCATTCCTATATGTACGCAAATGTCAGGAATCGTCGCGGTGTCATCTGCAATTATCTCATGCAGCACAACTTCGGCGTTCGCGCGCGCATCTTTGCGCAGATTCAACAAATGCGCCATAGGATCAGACACCACGACAACCCACCTCGTGCCAGTCATTTCCGCCATCGTGCCAGTTCTTGGGTTCGTCGTGCCAGTTATTTCCGCCACCGTGCCAGTTCTTGACCACCCTGGGCACCGTTCATCCATTCCACCTATAATCTGGCAGCGATTCGAAACGACGATGTCCATCGCCGACACCCGCCCGCCCTTCCGCGAACTCCCGAGACGTCTCGTCCCACCATCGATGTTCGTCCTCGGCAGCCCACGGCAAAAGCGCCGTGGCAACCGCTCCCGACAAAAATTCGCTTCTACTTGTTTTCATGCGGGACATTCTATCACGTTTGCGGCAAAATGTACGTAGGGAAAATCATTTGAGCAATGCCTCAATCTGCTTCCGCTGTTCCGGCGTCAAATTCGGGTTGCCGAACGACCGGGCAGACTTCAGCGCCCACTTGCCAAACGGACTGCCAATTCGTTCATGGTAATCATAGTAGCATTTAAGAGCAGCCCAAGCACATTCATTACGTGATGACTGGGCAATAAATGAATACCTGCAATCAGGCCGTTCATGCTCGTCTGCGATAGCTTCCAGCGGAACAGTGTATTCAAGCGCCATCACGCCCAACTTTTCCAGATCGCTGCCGCGCGGCTTCTGGCAACATGTATCGGCGACGACCAAAAGTCCCAGAGCAATCTCTTTTCTAGAAGCACCGCATGGACGAATCCGCTCAAGAAAAGCCGTCTTCCCTCCTTTCGCCCCTTCACCGAAGAACCTTTCCATCTCTTCTGCCACAAGGTACCGACGCCGAACACTCAGCCACCGTTCATTCTTTCTTTGTCGCAAAAGAAACCCGAAATAGCGATTTTCAAAGTCATTCCCAACCGACAATGGCTTCAATCGCCCAGCCTGGTCATCGGTTCCAAAGCGATTGAACCAATAGGCAGCATTTAGTCTCTTCCGGTACTGATCGGTACCTGGTTTCGACCGATCATATTTTTCCACGATCTGCCACAGGGCTTCGGCCTGCTGCTGACTCGAAAATCCACACCGTCGGAAAAAGACAAAGTCGTCCCCGTTCAGGGGATGACCAATTCCAACCGCACACTCCAGAAGTCCCCTCAATTGATCGGTGTCTCGGGGTTTTCCCCAGCTGTTGAGCGAACTTTCATGAGTTCGACCACCACGAAATAAATCATTGTAATCTGCACTCGTGGCATAAGCATACAGACCAAGCAGACCCTCTAGTGCCGCAACAAGCTCCCCCTGCCGTTTTTGCAAAGACCGAGCCTTGTCAGCCAGCTCCCCCTTGAAGTCCTCGTAGTTGATCGAATCGCCACACAAAAGCTTCTTGCAGGCAGCAACCGATGCATCCAACTCCGCACACAGCACATTCGCCTTTTCACCAACCTCAGCCGTAATCCAATCTCCCTTCAACTCCTGCCTAATTCTTCCATATCGAATGGATTCGGGAAAGGACAACTCGACAGGACGAGCCACCGCACCGAATACAATCAACACAGCAAACGCCAACACCGAAATCTGCTCTTTCATTGCATCACCTGCCTTTCTACCTCTCAATCCTCAACTCTCTCACGTCCCAACGTCACGGCCGCCTCAAGCGCCCCTGGTCCACTCCGGTCTGTCGAAACAATTTTGACGACGACTTTCACATCCCCCCTACACCACATTCAACACATCAAGCAACAATTGCTTCGACAATGCCGCCAACTTCTGGTCGTCGTCGCGCCCATCGATATACAAGACGTATTTCCGTGGCGGGGTCACCTGGCGTAACAAGATCCGCAGCCATTGTACCAGCGCCTTGCGCGTCTTCTTCCGCTTCACGTTCATCGCATTCGGCTGATGCGACTTCATCATCTTCTGAGCCGACTGAACAACCTGCCTCAGACTCGGCGGGACAACCCAGCTGTCGTCAAACACCACAAACCCGTCGCACCCCGGTGCTGCCGAGACAAGATTCGCCGCCGTCTCACACACGATCCCCAGTTCCGCCGCCGCGTCAACAACACCCTTGCAGACACCGTCCTTCTCCAGCGTCACGATCTTGAGCCGATCTCGGACGTCCTTCATGCCCTCGACCAGCGGCTTCACGACGAACTGATAATATCCTTCAGCATGCGACGGCACGCGACCATACCCGTTCTCGGCACGGAAGACGGAAATATCCTCCTGGCTTATTTCACGACAACCGAGGATCTTATACGGTGACCCGATCGGCTTCAAATACCCTCGCGCGCTGATGAGAACCAGAATCCGTTTATTCTGAGCCTCCGCCAATGAGCCGAGACCAATGGACAAGGCCGTTGATTTCGGCAGGTCATAGTACCCCTTCTGAACCCACGCCATCTCGTCGGCAACATACGTCCCACACAAAAGTTCGTCACCGATTCCTTCCTGCGTGGAATTGTCGAGAATCTCCCCGTGCTGCGGATTGATCCGGTCAAGCGCCGCCTCAAGCGTCGGGCTTTCCAACAGCAGCTTCTCGATGAACTTCAGCAGATGTCCATATTCGTTGTTGTTGTTGGGCCGAAGCGGAATCGCCCCGATGTTAACCTGATCGATGCTCCTGAAGTATTTCGGTCGATCATCATTCCCTCCCTGCGGCTTCTCGAGAAAACCCGCACATTTCCCAGGGAACAGGACATATCCGCCGATGACCTCCCGCTTGATTTCCGCCGGATCAAGGATCGTATCGTCCGCGTTCTTGGCATAGTAGATCGCATCGCGATAGCGGTGCATCTGATCGATGGCGTCCTGCGGCGGACGCATCGTGATCTCATCGCCCTCGCCCTCCGCGTCTTCGACACGATATTTCGCATCGAACAAATACGTCAACCGAAGACTCTCGTCTCGGTTCATCGAATCACGGCGGAGCTGCATCACGATATCCGGAATCTGCCCCTTCTTGCCCGTCAGCGCCGTCGGATAAATGGTGTCCGGCAGGCCATTGTCTCCGCCCACATCGGAATCGACCACTTTCGGATTGTACACGACCCTCGCCAGTTCGATGTCTTCGCGTCCCGACGGATCCCTAACCTTGAAGACGATCTGCGACTTCGCCCCGGTCCCAAGCAGCTTGACGAACTTGCCGCTCAGCTCCCCGTGGTTCGCCTCGGGCTCCATGAAATGCTCGCCATAGCAGTTCTTGCAGCTCCGCTTCACGATCTCCTCGACCTTGAGGAAGCACCAGATCTCGTAAAGGTCGGCGATGCTCTTCGTCTCCAGCCGCTTCATGCCGTCATAGAACATGTAAGAGGCCCTGAGAATCGCATAGACCCGCATCACCGTCGCATAACCAGGCGCATTCTGCAAGGTCAGCGACAGCTGCTTGAGTCCGTCAAATCGACCAACGCCCTTGAAGAACGGATGGGCAAGGCACTTCCGGAACTTCGCCTCGACGCCCCGCATCCTGTCTTTCTCGCTCTCGGAAAGCCGACTGCCGAACTGGTTCTTGCGACAGATCAACTCCACCAGCTCGGAATACTTTCTTCCAATGGATTTCAGCGCATGCTTGACGAACCGATTCTCGGGCGTGTCATTGGACGAAGTATCATATTCCACCCGATAGCGGTGCGACGGATCCCGACGAAACTCCATGAACGCATTCTCCTGCCCATGCGTGAGCGTCCGCAACTGGTCGGCACGGCGATATTCCGTCACTCCTTGCAGACGCTTTCTCGGACGCTCCAGGATCGTCTTCACCCCCCTGAAGAGGTGTTCTTGCTCTGCGGCAAAAAGATTCCACCAGATGAGATTCGGCGTGTCCCCACAAAGCCGCTTACGATCGAACGAATGATAGGTCTGCCGCAGATAATCCGCCGCGAGCATCGTATAACGTTTTTCGACGTCATCGATCATCGTCTTCCAGTCTGCCCGCGAATCCAGCTTCTGCGACAAGACCTCGCTCGTGAACGTCAGCGTCCGAACGCCACCCCCATCCGCTTCGTACTGGAGCGTGAAGTCGAACTTACCAACGTCGTTCTCGAAGTTGAGCGTACCAGATCGAACCCGTCCGCCTTCGAACGAGGCGAACTTCTTATAGCCCTCGTCCACGGCAAAACGACTTTTCACCACAAGCTTCTTCCGTCCCGATCCACACAGCTTCGCATAGACATTGTATTCGGCGTTGTCGAAGAAGAACCCCTCGAAATCACCGTCCAACGGCTTCGGCTCCCAGCCATCGCCTTCGTCGTCCGGCGAGAAATCAAGCTGGGCATTCGCCCGATCGACACGGCATTTCGCCTTAAGCTTTTCTGCGGCTCCGACGAACGCAAGCGCACGCGCACGCACCTTCGTGTAATTCGCGCAGGTGAATTCGAGCGTCAGCTCGTCTGGAACCGTGATGCGAAGCCGTGCCATAGCCACCTTACACGAAGAAGTTGGTGAAGCCGCCGACGAGCCGCCCCTTCATGAATTCCAGCTTGTCCTTGCAGACCTTGCAATCCGGATCTGGATCTTTGTCACCGTTCGCCGCCTTGAGTGCAGAGGCAATCGTCTCATCAAGGACATCGAGGAGCGTCTTCTCTGAATCACGCTCCTTCTTACCGTTGACGACCTTATACACCGCCAACTTGTCTTCATCGCCCTCGATGCGCGAGAGTATCTTCATCGACGTCGCCTCGTCGAGCGCAGTCGGCAACCCGACAACACCGCTCT
>JAKSOY010000116.1 GCA_024405255.1 Kiritimatiellia bacterium | reverse complement strand
ACGCCGTCAGGCGGACGGACTGGCCGTCAACGCCGAGGTTTTGCAATTACCTCCTGAAGGAAAGGGTGTGTTTTAAATGAAAAAGATATCCTTGTTTGCGGTTGCCCTGATGGGCGTGATCGGTGCTTCGTTCGGTGCGGCGGAGCTACGGGAATATGTCATGCCGGGCTATGTCACCGGCGGTGCGGATGTGGATGTCAACTGCTCGGAGCGTGCGCAGGTGACGGCTACGCCGCAGCTTGTCTTCGCCGGTGCCACGTTGGATGGCATCCGTAATCTCACGTTCTGTGGCCTTGAGCAGAATCTCAACAACAATGGTCAGGCGCTCAGCTACTTCACGCACGACTACACGGATGCGAACGACGTACTGCAGTTCCTGGTCGTCACCGTGCAGAAGCTCGACTACAGGAGTGCGACTGATTCCTACATCAAAGGGGTTTCGGTGAAGCTGACTCAGCGAGAGGACGGCGTGTGGGCCGAGCGGATTTTCGGTCCATACTTCTCGACGACAGATTCCAATCTCGTGCCGACGCGCGACTTCATTGCCATCGGGCCCGATGGCGCGGTGTCTCTGCAGAACAATTCCGGCAATGGAGCCTATAGCCTCCGCTCGCTCTGCGCACTCACGCTCGTCCCGACGAATGCACCTGCCATCGCCTTTGCGAATCCGGCGGGCGGAACGACGCTCACGGTGGACGACATCAAGGATTACAATTTTACGGGCATCATCCTGGGTCCTTCGGTGAACCGCGCCTATACGCGCCACCCGATGCAGAACAAGTATGTCACCTATGAAGGTGGCGTAGCGACGAAGATCCGGCTTGAGCTGCAGGCGCTTGACGACAGGTATCTCAAGTGCGCTGTCGTGGAATTGACGAATGGATCAGGTGGCGTCTATGCGCAGACGGTCAAGGCCGCCTATCGTACGGTTGCGACATCCGGCGCTGGACTCGGCGATCCGTTCCTGAAACCCGATGGAACGTTTGTGAGCGACGATATTATCGAAAACCAACCGGGCACGATCATCGCGGGCAACTACGGCGCGGCCTCGCTGACGGCGACCTATGCCTCTTCGCGCACGTACGTGCTGGACGGTTCGAAGACCTGGAGTGAACTTACGGGGAGTCCGTCGCCCGTGGACGACGACACCCTCGACGTGACGATCAACGCCACGGTGCCGAATGCGACGCTGACCTTCGACGTGCCGGTGAATGTGCACAGCTTCATTCTGACATCGTCTTCAGGGTCCAGTGTGACTTTTGCGGCGGCGAACGGGGTCGCGGCGCCGACAGCCGGGATGTGGAATCTGCGCGGCACGTCGGGCAATATCACGTTTGCGGGCTTCTCGCCGGTGATCGATGGTGCGACGGCGAACCTCAACCCGAATGCGGCCTCGACGTTGACGTTTGCTGGTGACGTGAACGGCGTGTTCCCGTTCAACAACACGCCCGTCTCGGTTCCGTGCAAGACGGTGGCGTTCGTGGGTGAACAGTCGTTCCCGACAGGATTCTCGTTCAGCAAGCTCAACTATCTTTCGCAGCCGGATTCACTGTTCCTGGGTGGCAATGTGGGCGGAACCGGTGTCATCACCTTGGCGGAAAACGGAACACTCGTGCTCGCCAATGCCGTGACGATTCCCAACACTGTGACCATCACGAATGCGGCCAACGCGGCGATACCGGTCAAGGTGCGCGGCACGGAGCCTGCCACCTTTTCGATGAACGGCAAGGGTACGGCAGGCGGATTCGTGCTGACGGAAGGAACGTTGAAGGTTGATGCCAATGCGGCGAACGAGGACGATGTGGCCATCGGCGCGGGTGGCACCCTGAACATTGTGGTGACCGATCTCGTGAAGAGGTCGGGCTACACGACGACGGCGACGGTGCTGGAAGGCGGTGTGGTTCGCTTCTTTGATGCGGCGGGAACGGAACTTGGTGTGGGACGCCCTGTGATGACGGTGTTGCCGGGTACGGACGCGACGTGGACAGCGGGCGGCGAGACGGGCGACCTCGATGATGCGGCGCGCTGGAGTGCGTCGTCCGTGCCGGCGGACAATGGCGACGTGACGCTTTCGAGCGGAACTCTGCCTCAGGCCACGGCGGTGATCAGCGCCTACCGTAGCTACCGTCAGGTGACCATCCAGTCGAGAAGCGACCTGGTGCTCACGCAGGAGGAGGGGGCCTCGTCGACCTTCACCATCGGTACGCTTGTCGTTGCGCCGCATGCCAAGGTGACGATCGAGCTGCCGGCGACGATTTGCACGAACATCCAGTTGAACGACGACAGCGAACTGCGCATCGTCGCCGCAGGTGAAGACATTCAGGGACTCGGCGCGGTCATCAGCGGTACGGGCAAGGTCAGCTACTGCGGCGGCAAGGTGCGTGTCAACAAAACGCAGAACTACACCGGTGACACGTACATCAAGGACGGGGCGCTTGTGCAGTTCGGACTCAATGGCTCGGTCTTCGGTAACACGGGCAAGCCGCTCGTGATCGAGGCGGGCGGTGCGCTCGACACGAATGGCAGCTACGACAGCCAGTACAATCCGACCGTTGCCGGCGACGGCGTGCTGTTGGCGAACGGCAAGCGCTCGGGCGCGATCTTCAATTCGAAGGCGGGAAGCGTCTCGAACGACGGCAAGGCACAATATCAGTCGCTCACGGTGTCGGCACCCGCAACCTTGTGCGTGGACAACATCTGGGGGTTTGTGCGTGGCGGTCATAACGGTCATCTGCCCATCAATCTCGGCACGAATACGCTCACGAAGACGGGAACGAATATCCTCTATGTCGCGACGAAGAACAGCGTGCAGGTCAACGGCACGGGTACTTTTGTGGTCGATGAGGGCAAGTTCCTTTGGGCGATGAAGAACGGTGGTGGTGCGGCCGACGGTTTCGCGGCGACGAATGCCGTGTTGCGCATCGAGACGAACGGCATCTTCGAAGCGCAGGGGCACATCCGCTTCCGGGAGATGACGAACAATGGTACGCTCCTCTTCAACACGGCACCACGCGTAGCTGATATCGTGGATGACACGCCCTATTATGGCGACGGCGATGTGATCATCGATGGCAGCAAAGACAAGTCGGTCTATTATCGTTCGCGCAGCACGTCGAAGAGCACGGTGACGGTGCGCAAGGGACGCTATGCCGCACAAAACTCGTCGGGCAACAATAACAACTACAAGTTCGTGACACCTGAAGATCCGAATGCGAATCTCAAGGTCGTTGTCGAGTCCGGGGCGCAGTTCGATCTCAACGGCGTGAAGGACTTCAATCCGACGGTTGTCATTGCCGGTTCGTTGAATGGCAGCAAGGATGATTGGGCAGGAGCGCTTGTCAACCGTTCTGCAACGTCTGTCGGCAGTGGCGCGGGGCAGATTCCGCAGATCATTCTCGCGGGTGATTCACATGTGGGTGGCGCGTCGGCGACGAGCGACTTTGGATTGCTGGCCCCCGCCTACAACGAGACGCGTCTGGACCTGGGGCCCTATACGATGACCCTTAACACGAAGGCGCATTTCTGGATGGTGAATACGACGATCACGGGTACGGGTACGCTCTGCGTGACGAACGGCATGCTCCACTTCCTCAAGAGCGCGATGCGCGGCAACGACTGGTCGCTTGAAACGAAGGAAGGCGGCATCGTCAATTTCGACGGCGTGGCGGTGACATGTTCGAACCTCGTGTGGCGCGGTACCGCGCAGGGCAACAAGGGCGTCACGGCCTATGGCACGTACAAGCCGGCGAGTACGAATCTGCCGGCGGTCGTCCTGTCGGGTCCGGCGGCGGGCATCGATGTGCGCGACATGACGGAACCCTGGGATATCGCCACGAGTGGCGGATTGACGTTCGCCGCCGGCACCGTGGTTAACGTCGACCTCGGCGAACGTGCGCTCTCAAGCAACTTGAAGATTCTCGCGTGGAACCAGTTGCCGACGAACGTGCAGGCGTGGACGATGACGCCTGTCACGTCGAAGTTCCGCGTGAAGGCGCGGGCTGACGGTTTGTACGTCATCCCGCACGACTTCATCATCTACTTGCGTTAAAACGCGTTCGCGGCGTCCTTGACCTGCTGGTCGCGGCGCGAGCGCGCGGCCTTGCGGGCTTCGCGGCGAAGGGCTTCTTCCTCTTCGTCCGCGAGGCGGACGAGGTTTTCGTCCCAGGCGTTGATGACGGTCTGGTAGGTTTCCGACGCGCCGGCGAGGCACACGGTCACGCACCGTTCCGGGGCCACGCGGAAGGCGTAGTAGGGACGACTCCAGCTGCACGGACGCGCCCACGTGTTGTAGCGCTTCTCAAGCGCTTCGATGAGGTAGTGGCGCTGCCAGTTCCCGCCAGGTTCGACGGCCTTCTTCGCGCAGGCGCAGATCTTCGCGATCTTGTGCGTCTTCGGCGTCACATACGCATAGTAGTCGTCGAATCCGGCGAGCGGTTTCTTCGGCTTGAAGGCGATGCGCAGAAGGGAGGGTTCGCCGGCTTCGCGCACGGTATTCGTTTCGCCGAGCACTTCGCCGAACTTGAGTCCCATGAAGGTGTCGGTATTCACGGGCTTCAGATTGTCGGGGGTCAGCTGCGTATTCAGCTTCCAGCCGGTGTCGCCAACGTTGTAGCTTTGGGCGTATTCGCTGGTGGTGGTGCCGAGTACGTTGCCGTCGTTATCCATCGTTGTGCGCGTTTCACGGCGATGTTCCGTAACAAGGTTGCCATTCGTGCTGATCGTGCTCTCGACGAACACGCGCGAGACGGAACCGTTGTCGTTTGTCGTCACCGAACTCTCGGCGATCTTCGTCGAGTGGTCTTTCTTCTCGTTGGCGGCGCCAACGGCGACAAGACCCGCAAGCAGACTCGCCGCGAGGGTGAGACCTGTCAGTTGGATTTTATTCATTCTTTGTTCCTTTCTCTTTTGAGTGTGAGCTTAAAGGTACTGCCTTTGCCCGGTTCCGACGAGACGGAGACGTCTCCGCCGTGGCTTTGGGCGATGTGTTTGACAATGGCGAGTCCGAGTCCAGTTCCGCCGGCATCGCGATTGTGCGATTTGTCCACGCGGTAGAACCGTTCGAAAAGGCGGGCCTGATCGGCGGGAGCGATGCCGATGCCGTGGTCGGTGACGGTGAGGGCGGCGCCGTCGTCCGTCGGCGTGAGCGCAAGGGTGACATCCGGCGAGCCCGAATGGCGGATGGCATTGTCCGCGAGGTTGACGAGCGCCTGCTCGACCAGGCGGGCGTCGCAGGAAAGAACCAGGGGGGCCGCAGGTTCGACGAGGAGGCGCATGCCGGCCTTTTCGGCGCGCGGACGAACCCGATCGGCGGCCGAGGTCAAGATGTCCGCAAGATCCGTCGGCGTACGGGTCAACGACTGCTCGCGGGAATCCTGCTCGAGGCGTGCGAGCGCGAGGATGTCGCGCGCAAGGGCGTCGAGTCGCGTCGATTCACGGCGCAGCATGCCGAGGAGCGTCTGGCGGTCCTCGCGCGGCAGCGCATCGGACTCGGGGGCGTTCAACAAGTCGACGGCACCGAGAATGCCGGTCAGGGGCGTCTTGATTTCGTGCGAGACGTTGGCAATGAAGTCCCGGCGGAATTCGGCCAGACGCCGGGTCTCTTCCAAGAGGCGGGCCTGGGCGTCGCGTTCACGGGCGAGCGCGCGGTTCCGTGCGACGAGATGGAAGGTGAAGAGCAGCACAAGCAGAATGCCCGAAGCGCCGACGAGAGAGGCGAGGACGAGGGCGGGCCGGTTGGCACGCAGCGGTTCGACGACGATCTCATAGGGAAGGGCGAGACGCACGAGGAACTCGTCGCCCGCGCGGCGGGCGCAATAGAGGTGCCGTCCGCCCGTGGTGGTGGATTCGCGCAAGGCGGTACCGACGCCTTTTTCGCGGGCGGCGATGACTTCTGGACACCCGCTGCGGCTGCCCGAAGCGCGCGAATCGGAATCGAAGACCATGCCGCCGTTCTGCGTCAGCACCGTGAGGCGGAGTCCATCGGCACGGCGTGCGTCGGCAAAGGTGCGCAGACGCGCGAAGTCGCCGGTTGCAAGCGTGTCCCGAATCGCTTCGGCGGCCAACTGCGTGCGGGCGGAGAGATCGCGTTCCGCCCAAGTTTCGACGGCGCGTTGATAGGCCGCCGTTTCCGCGCGGAGAATGAACACGAACGCGGCGAGACCGAGCGCGGCGAGCAGACAGGGAATGAATCCCAGCAGCTTATGGGTGCCGTTCTTCATGGTTTCACACGGTATCCGACGCCGCGGATGGTTTCGATGTGGGCGGACCAGTCGCCGAGCTTCTTTCGCAGGCCGACGAGCTGAACGTCGACGGTGCGTTCCGTGACGGACTTCTCTTCGTCCTGAACGGCGTCGATGATCTGGGCGCGCGTATAGACGCGTCCCGGATGGGCCGCGAGCAAGGACAGCAGGCGGAATTCGCCGCGGGTCAGGGAAAGGACGTTGCCATTCAGCGTGGCGCTGCTGGCCCGTGTGTCGATGCGAAGACCGTCGAGATCGCGTCCGGCCGCGAGCGGATCGTTCCGCCGCAGAAGCACGTTGATGCGCGCGAGCAGAACTTCACGCGAGAAGGGCTTGGTCACATAGTCGTCCGCGCCGAGTTCGAGGCCGCGGACCACGTCTTCGTTCTCGCTCTTCGCGGTCAGCATGAGAATGCGTACATCGGCCAACGTGGGGTCTTCGCGCACACGCCGACAGACCGTGAGACCGTCGAGACCGGGCAGCATGAGGTCGAGCAGCACGAGTTGCGGCTGTTCGCGCCGGATGGCGTCGAGGCCTTCGTCGCCGCGCGTCGTGACGCGTACATGCGCGAATCCCGCACCCTTGAGCAGCATCTGCAGAATGGTGCGGATTGTTGCGTCATCTTCGACGATGAGGATTTTGGCAAGCGGATTCATGATCTGGTTTTCCTTTTGACGCCAATAGTCTAGCATGGATTTATTAGCCACGCGTTAATTTTTTGTGCTATAATAGTGACAAGTTTTTCAACCAACTAATAAGGAACTACTGAATGAAAACTGGAATTCTCTGTGCGGCCGCGTTTGCGGCGTGCCTGGCGTTCGGTGCCGAGCCGGATGCGGAGGGGTTTGTCTCGCTGTTCAACGGCAAGGATCTGACGGGCTGGATCGGGTCGAAGTCCTACGGCGTTGAAAAGGGCAACCTGGTGTGCCTGCCGGAAAAGCGCGTGAAGGGTGACTGCGGCAATCTCTGCACGGAGAAGCAGTACGAGAACTTCATTCTCCGCTTCGAGTTCTGCATGCCTGAGAACGGCAACAACGGTCTCGGTCTGCGTATGACGGACATCAATAAGGACGCGGCCTACTGGGGCATGTGCGAACTGCAGCTGCTCGATGACGGTGGCAGCGCGTATTACGATTCCCAGGCGAAGAAGGACAAGCTTAAACCCTATCAGTACACGGCGTCTGTCTACGGCGTGTGCCCGGTGAAGCGTGACAACTTCAAGGGCAAGCAGATCTGGGGCAAGGAGAAGAACTTCACGAGCGGCTGCCTTTCGGGCAGCTACGTGCGCAAGCCGGGCATGTGGAACTTCGAGGAAGTGCGCGTGATCGGCAGCCGCATCCAGGTGATCCTGAACGGTGAACTTGTGACGGACTTCGACGTCAACACCTACAAGGGCAATGGCGATACGCCCGACCACCGCAAGCATCCGGGTCTGCACAACAAGAAGGGCCACATCGGCTGGCTCGGCCACGGGCACAAGGTGATGTGGCGTAACATCCGCATCAAGGAAGTCGGCGCGGACTACAAGGTCGGCAGCGACACGAAGAAGGCGTGCCCGGAAGGGTTCACGCCGCTCTTCTGCGGTACCGAGGCCTGCTTCGCGAAGAACTGGAAGGGCGTGACGACGGCCGAGAAGTTCGACAACCCGAAGGTCCGTCAGGCGGCGACGCCCGAGAAGCGCGCGGCGATGCAGAAGATCGCCGACAAGCAGATGGCCGACCACTGGCACGTGCGTGACGGCGCGCTCTTCTTCGACGGCTTCAACGGTGGCTATTCGCTCGCGACGAAGAAGGACTACAAGGACTTCGAGATGTATGTCGACTGGCGTCTGATGTCGGTGACGGGCGACTCGGGCCTCTATCTCCGCGGCTCGCCGCAGGTCCAGATCTGGGACGCGCACAACCAGTGGCGCATCGGTTCGGGCGGTCTCTACAACAACAAGAAGAACCCCTCGAAGGCGCTCTGCATCGCCGACAACCTGATCGGCAGCTGGAACACGTTCTACATCAAGATGGTTGGCGAGAAGGTGACGGTCAAGCTCAACGGCAAGACGGTCGTCGACAACGTCACGCTTGAGAACTACTGGGATCGCAAGCTGCCGATCTTCCCGATCGAGCAGATCGAACTCCAGTGCCACGGCGACCCGCTCGAGTTCAAGAACATCTTCATCAAGGAACTCTAAGGTTCCGCGAAGAGGATATCTCTGAACGAGACAGAACCGGGGGAGACGTGGTCGCACGCCTCCCCCTTGTTTGTTGAACGATTGAGGAATTTGAGAGATGGCATTCGCCTACGATATTACATTCCATCCGTCCTGGTGGCATAGGAACGCCGGCATCGACTTCGTGCAGGAGTTCTTTGACGAGCCGGAGTATCGCCTCGACTGCGATCTCAAGATGCGGCGTGCGCTCTACGACCATTTCGGCGACTACGGCATCGGCGAAAAGAATCCCGCGCGTCGTCCGATTCTGGGAACCGACCTGCTCGCGGCCGGCTATCTCTATTCCGAGCTTTTCGGTTGTGGCATCCGCTACGAGCCGGACAATTCGCCGCAGGTCTTGTGCGCAGGACTCGACGAGGCGGTGATCGAGAAGGTTGAATGTCCCGACTTGGCGACCAGCGAGGTGTGGGCGCGAACACAGCGCCAGATCGACTATCTGCAGACGAAGTACGGACATGTCGAGGCGCAGGTCAATTTGATGGGCATCCAGAACATCCTGCTCGACTTGATGGGGTCGGACGGTCTGATGGCCTACTACAGCGCGCCGGAGGCCGTGCGCACGCTGCTGACGAAAATCACGGACCTTTCGTTGGAACTGGGGCGTCGCTTCTACGCACTATCATCGGACGTTTCCGGAGGTGTCACGCGTATCGTCGAACAGGTGGCGCCGGGCAACTATCTCACGTCGAACTGTTCGGTCGAGATGGTGTCGAACAAGATCTATGAGAAGTTCCTTCTGGAACACGACCAACGTCTCGCGCAGGCGTTTCCGAATTTCGGCATCCACCACTGCGGTAAGACGATGGAACATGTCGTGAATGGATACGCGAAGATTCCGCAGCTGACGTTCGCAGAAGTCGGCGCAGGGTCCGACATCCGCGCCGTTCGCGCCGTGCTGCCGACGGTGTTCCTGAATGCGCGGTACAGCCCCGTGCGGTTGCGCGGTGTGACGGCGGACGAGGTTTACGCCGATGTACGCGATCTCATAACCGGAGGACACGACGCATCGGGCGGCGGCGTTTCGATCTCCTGCGTGGGCATCGATGCTGATGTGACGGACGAACAAATCCGCTTCTTCCTCGACGCCTGCAAATCCCTCGGCGCGTGAATTTGAATTCGGATTGTGGAACGGCATCCATCTTTTCATTCAGGAAATGAAAATGGTTCTTGTACCTGACGTGAAATTCATCTATAATAAGCGCAAACAATAAACGTGCCGTCAGTGCGGTTCGTCAAAAGAAGGAGAATCAGTATGGGTAAGTTCGAAGTCAAGACCACTGAAAAGGGTTTGTCTTTCAACCTGCTGGCTACGAATGGCCAGGTCGTCGCGACGTCGCAGGTCTACAAGAGCCTCCGTTCCGCCAAGATCGGCATCGCCTCTGTGGCGAAGAACGCGCCGGTCGCGGGTGTCGAGAACCAGACGGTCGAGAATTTCGAAAAGCTTTCGATGCCGAAGTTCGAGGTCTACACGGACAAGGCCGGCAAGACGCGTTTCCGCCTGAAGGCGAAGAACGGCCAGATCATTGCCGTCGGCGAAGCATACGAGACGCAGAAGGCCTGCCTCGCGGGCGTCGCGTCCGTTCAGAAGAACGCGGTCGATGCGAAGATCGTCGCGGCTGAAGCCAAGTAAGTAAAATACCTTACGAAAAGAATGGCACCTGCGGGAGATCGCAGGAGCCTTTTTTGATTGTGTCGTAGTGGTGGGGCGCGTTCTCCGAACGCGCCGCAATTCTCAACAGTCGGCGGTATCAGTCGATCGTCGTCCAGTCGATGTTCCAGTAGCGGCGGTCGAGGTCGTAGGCGTTCACCGGCGTTTTACTGGGATCGAAGTTTTCGGGGAGAATGCCGAAGCGGATCATTTCACGGAGGTATTCGGGGTTGGGACAGAAGTTCGGCATGTCGAAGCGCGTCTCCTTCTCAAGCAGTTCCTTGCCTTCGACGATCATCGCGAGCAGCGTTTTGTAGTCGGGATCGTCTGTCGAGGTGAAGACGGGCTTGCCGTCCTTCGTGCGGCAGATGCCGAGTCCGCCGGCTTCTTTCGCGAGCGCGGCCTTGAGGAAGAGCGACTTTTCGGGACGCGAGAGGTCGAAGACGAGATAGCGATGGTAGTGCCGATAGCGCGGGTTCGTGAGGTCGAGCGTCCAATGCCCCGCCCCCCGCCAGCGGAATTGGAGGCCGTTGTGGTCCGTGAGTGAATGGGGCAGGCGGTTGGCCGCCTGGTTGTGGCAGGTGTCGCAACGACGCGCCATCACCGCGACGGCCGCCTTCGTGGCGGGCGTGCCTGCGGTGTTGTTGTGGAAGTTGAGCGACTTTTCGCCGCCGAGGTAACCGCACCCGCCGGCCGCATAGGTGCCCGCGTAGGGCGCGGAGGCGTCGAGCCACTGCATAAGCATGCGGCGGTCGCGTTCGCACACCTTCACCCCGTGGTGCGAACCGTCGATTTTCTTCATCAGGGGGCTTCCGCCGCTGCCGCGCGCGTATGGCGGCCAATCGCTCTGGACGAGATTGCGTCCGTCGAGTACTTGGTTCCACGCGATGAGTCCATAGTACCCCATCGAGAACATGGGATTACGGTCGCCGCAGAGGTCGAGTCCGCCGCTGCGCGTGTCGGGATTGTGGCATTTCACGCAGCTGCGGTCCAACACGGGCTGCACGTCACGCGGGAAGTCCGCCACGTCGAAGAGACAGCCGGAAGGGTCGATCTTCGACGGTCCCCGCGCAAGCGCCTTCGAGACGGAAACGGCGCGCCGGACGGTCCCCGAGGTCTTCCGCTCATGGCATCCGACGCATCCGAGTTTTTCACCTGGCATCACCTGGGTGAAGCTCTGCATGCGCTTGACGGCGCGGCCGTCGGCGTCGAGGGCGATGAAGAAAAGCGAACGCAAGGCCGGGGCGGTGAAATAGGCGCTCCCGTCTTCTTCGACGGGTACGGTGCCGAGTAGACGCGGCAGGGAGAAAGTGCCGCTGAGGGAGAAGGGCTCCATCCCGCCGAAGCCGTGGGCTCCGCCCAGGAAGTTGATGGGCTTCGGCAGCAGTTCGAGGATGAGCAGCTGCTTGATCGTCCCTGGTTTGACGCCGGCCATGCTGCGGCTTTCGAGAACGTTCTCGAGGTAGAATTCGCCTGTTTTCAGGGCGGGGTTGGTGCGGTCCGCGAGGATGCGTTCGCGCGGTCGCGCGCAAAGCGGACGCGGTTCGAAGAGCTGGGCGTTGTGCTGGGGGCCGGTCCATTCGGGCGGCAGCTCGAAGAGCAGCTGGCGGCGTCCGGTGCGGTCCGTGAGTTCGACGGAACGACCGTCGGCCGAGTACATGAACAGGTCGTGTGAAAGCGCCCAAGGGTCGTAATGGCGCCCGCGGATGAGATGCTTGACGTTGGCGGGGTCGTCGGGACCGTTCTTGACGGAGAGGAGGCTGACGTTGCCGCCATGTTCGGTCCGGCCGTGCCCAGGGGAGTCGATGAGGATGACCTCGTCGGACCCGGGGACGGGTTTCGCATCGATATAGACGCTGTTGCCGGGATAGGTGTTGCCCTGGTAGATTTGATGGGACGTACCGTCGGGATTCATCGTCCAGAGATGGTGGAAGGCCATCTGCTGGCGGTCGACGTATTCCCAACGCGTGTAGAGGATGCGTCCGTCGGGCAGCGGAACCGGCGTGTTGTCCTCTTCGATGTTCGAGGAAAGCAGACGGATGCCTGAACCGTCCGGTTTCATGCGGAAGATGGTGGCCACCTGCGTAACCCAGCAGTTGACCCAGCGGCGGGAACGTGACGAACAGAAGATGATGTCGCCGTCGGGGAGCCAGGCGGGTTCGATGTCGTCGTACTTGCCCGAGGTGAGGGCCTTGAGTCCGGTGCCGTCGGCGTTGATCGTGTAGAGGTGGTAGGTGCTGGAACCGCCCGGACGGTACGAGAAGAGGATCGTCTTGCCGTCATAGTGCACGGCGGGGTCGCGGATGGATCCCTTGGCGTCTTCCAGTAGCGTGCGGAATTTCCCGGTCTTGAAGTTGTAGGCGGCGAGGCGTCCGACGGAACCGAAGGTCGTGTGCTGGGGACCCGAACTGTAGTAGCCGAAATTGGCGTACCAATGCGGTTCGCGTCTCCCCTGGGGCGTACTGCAGTAGGTTCGCGTGGCGAAGATGATCTCGTCGAAATCGCCTGCTTCGCCGGAGATGAGGCGTCCGTAGAGGGTGGTGGGAAGTTCAAGGGAGAAATCGTCGACGAGCGTCGCGTGGTCGGCGCGGGGACTGCTCTGTAGGGCGAAGGTGTAGGTGTGTCCGCCCACGAGCGGCACATGGAAATGGGTGCGGTAGTAGTCGAACGACGTGGCGCAGATCGAACCGAGTTCGTTCGTCGTCGCGCCTTCGATCACGCGCACCTGGAAGGGGGCGATCTTGCCGCCGCCACTACGGCCGTAGATGAAGGAAAAGACATAGGTGCCGGTCTGTGGCGCGCGTACGGTCTGTTCGAGCGAACAGCCATGGCCCTGATGGGTCTGGACCACGCCCATCCAGGCGCCGCCGCCCGGACGGAAGGTACGGCTGATGGGGGAACCGTTTTTGATGACATTGGCGAAGCCATGCCCCACCCATCCTTCGGCGGAAGTGCGGGGACTTTCCAGATGGCCCCATTCGCCGCCGTTGTCCGAACAGACGACGCGCTCGAACGACGGATTGACGAGCAGGTTCGGAAACCCGAACGCCCCCGTACCCTCGCCGTACACAGAGAGGGCAATCCCTGCCGTCAGCGCCACTCCCCCCAAGCGCCCGCAGAACCATCTTGCAGTCATTCGAAATCCAGTCATCACATTCACCTCTTTCCTTGGCAGACATTCTACCACATCACAGCCCCGGACACAATGCCCAAGAAGGGGACGTGCTTTAGTGCGGATGTCTTGAAAAACGACGTTTCTATTTCTTGCGTTTGGGCGTATCTGAATTGTTCGTCCCCGTCTCCCCCCCCCCCCCCGGCCAGGGCCAAACAGGACATGTCGACCTGTAAATCGTCCCGAACTAAAATCAAACTTCGCGCCGCCTGAACGTCCCGCCTGGAAAAACATCCTGTGGGAATTCACGCCGACCGTCGTCGTCGTAGCCAGCCGAGGAGCCGCCGCGGCGTCCGCTCCGTGCGTACTGCGGCCGGATCCGCGAGCGCGGGGACGCAATCGGGGTCGAGCCGCAGCGCGAGCGCCGCCTCGAGCGCGACGACCGTCCCCGCGCCCTCCGCGAGGATCTCCGCCGCGCGCGCCCGCGCCGCCGGCTCGGCGCGTCCTTCCGCCGCGCCGGGCAGCAGCGCGTCGGCGGGCACGGGGTCCGCGACGCCGGCGG
>JAKSOY010000115.1 GCA_024405255.1 Kiritimatiellia bacterium | reverse complement strand
CGCCGTTGTACACGTCCTTGTCGTAGTTGTTCCTGAGCTGCATCACCCGGTCGCCCGCCCGGAAGCTCATGCCGCCCCGCATCACCGCCGGACCCGTTCCGTTGAGCCGCGCCTGGATGACGGCATTGAGATTCTCCGCCCCCAGCAGATTCCGCCGCATGGGCGTCAGCACCTGCACGTCCTGCAGCGGTTCCATCCGGAAATGGCGCGGAATGCGCGTCACCATGAAGTCGAGCGCGTACGCCAGCGCCTTCGCCGGATCGTCCTGCGCAATGAAGTAGAAGTCGCTTTCGCCCGCGCGCGTCTCGAACGGCTCGCCCGCATTCACATGGTGCGCATTGCGGACGATCAACCCCGAACTGTCCTGACGGAAGATCTCCGTCAGCTGCGAAGTCGCGATCTCACCGCAGGCAATCAGATCGTGCAGCACGTTGCCCGGACCCACACTCGGCAGCTGGTCCGTATCACCGACGAGAATCAATGTCGCCCGACGCGGCAAGGCCGCCATCAGGTCGGACATCAACCGGATGTCGACCATCGACGTCTCGTCGAAGATGAACACGTCCCCTTCCAGCGGATTCTCTTCGTTGTACGAAAATTCGTTCGTCTGCGGATTGTACTTCAAGAGCCGATGCAGCGTCTGCGCAGGTGCCCCGGTGGACTCCGTCATCCGCTTCGCGGCGCGTCCCGTCGGCGCCGCCAGCTGCACGTTGATGCGGTGGCTTCCCGTCCGCGCGCCGAAAATCTCCACCAGCGCGCGGATGATCGTCGTCTTTCCCACGCCCGGACCGCCCGTCACGATCGAGACTTTCGCCTCCAGCGACCGTCGCACGGCGCGGATCTGCGCCGGTGCAAGCGTAAAGCCCGTCTTCGCCTCCCACCAGGAAATCGCCTTGTCGGGATCGATCTTCGGGAAGGACTGCTCGCTCGCCATCAGCAGCTTGAGCCGGCTCACCACCCGTCGTTCGGCCACATGCAGCTCACGCAGATAGAGCCGGTCGCCGTCTTTGACCACCCGCCCCTCGTCGACTTCGTCCTTCAACGCCTGCGCCAGTACTTCAACCGAAATCCCGACGAGTTCCTGTCCGTGCAACAGCAGATCGGGTTCGTTCGTCCAGCAGTGGCCGCCATCTTCCGCCTCGGTCCGCAACGTGTGGACGATCGCCGCACGCGCCCGCACAAGCGACTCTTTCTCGATGCCGACCGCGAGCGCAATCCGGTCCGCCGTCGTAAAGCCGATGCCCCAGATGTCGCGGCAAAGACGATACGGATCGCGCTTGATGATCGCCACCGAGTCGGGACCGTACATCCGGTAGATCTTCGCCGCCTTGCTCGTCGAGATGCCGTAGCTCTGCGTGAAGATCATCACCTCGCGCGTGCCTTTTCCTTCGCGCCAGCCCTTCCGGATCGCCTCGATTTTCTTCGGACCCACCTTGTCGATTTCACTCAGCCGACTTGAATAGTGGTCGAGCACCTCGATCGTCTCCGCGCCGAACTTGTCGACGATGCGGTTCGCCAGCACGGGACCGATCCCGTGGATGAGTCCGCTCGCGAGGTAGCGCCGAATGCCTTCCACGGATTTCGGCGGAATACACGCAATGGTCTTGGCCTTGAACTGCCGCCCGCGCACGGGATCGTTCACCCACTCGCCCGTCGCGTGCAGCTCTTCGCCCTCCCAGGCGGCCGCACACGTGCCGAGCACGGTGACCTCGCGCTCGCGCAGGCGGAAATTCCCGTCTTGCGCCGGCGTCACGTGCAGAATGGTGAAACCCGTCTCATCATTGCGAAAGACAATCGACTTGACCGTTCCGTCAACGACCTCGGCCCCTGTTTCATCCTGCACGCGACCTGCCAAAGCGACAACCCTCTCCGTTAGCGAATGATGAATGTGAGGCCCGCCCCGCGACGGTTGATGAGCTCAAGCTCGCCCTGCGCCGTCACGTGTGCACGGAATGCATCGGCATACTTGGCCTGCATCGACGCACTCGCGCCCGTGAGCTCCACCTCGACCTTGATGTTCCGCGCCGCCTCGTCCGTCAAGCCGTAGGCCGGTCCTACAGGATACCTCTCGAGCGTCGGACGCTCGTCGAACGTGACCTTGATGCCGCCCAGGCCGGCGAACATCGCCTCGTCGGCATTCTCGAAGAACGGCGTACGCAGCACGCGCGCGGAGCCTTCCAGTCCGAGGGTGCCGCCCAGGAACTTGAACGGACCGCGGATCGTGCCCACACCGCCCAGCGTACCGTACACCGGGCAGGCACCCGCGGTCGCCTTGTTCGTGAGGCGTCCGCCATCCTGCACGAGCGTCGTGCCGCCCAGACCCGTCGGCGCATCCGTCTGGTCTTCCATCACGGACGAGACAATGCGGAAGTGGCGTTCGTCGAAGGAGACCGCCGGATACCCATTGATCGCGATGTTAAGCGCGCTCTTGTTGCCTTCGCTGTCCGTGAGGCTGCCGCCGATGGCGCCGCTCTTATCCGAGACGCGGATTTCAAAGCGGTGCCAGCCCGCCGTCACGGTCGCTTTGGCGGACCATTGCGCACAGAGCGTCGCACCCGACGTACCGATCTGCTCGCCGTCGAGCCAGAGCGCAATGCCGTCGTCGTACTTCGCATCGACATCCCAGATGCCCGCCTGCTCGTCCGTGATCTTCACGAAGCCCGTGAAGCGGCTGCAGGACGCCTTGCCGCTCGGGAATCCGTTCGCATCGGCATGGATCGCCATAAGCGTGTTCGTCACCAGATGGGCGTTCGGGAAATACTTCTCCGAATCCCAGGTGTTCTGATTGTAGGCTGCATGTTCCCACAGAACGCCCGTCCGGCCCGTCACGCCCTCGGCGACCGGCTTCACGCGCATCTTGAGGGTGGTCGTGTCGAACGGCTGGTAGCTCGCGGCCGCCGTCGGAGCATCCGGCACACCCAGCGCCCAGCCAAGCCCCATCTTGTCCTTCCAGTCGGCGACCGCCACCGAACCCGCACCACCGCTAAGGTCGAAGGCGATCGCCCGGAAGTCGTGCCAGCCGGCATTCAGGCTCACCGTCTTGTAGTTGACGGCATTCCAGGTCGTGTTTTCAAACGCCGTGGTCCCGTCGATCTCCAACACGATGTTGTCGTCGTAGACACCCGCGAAGGTCCAATCACCCGCCTGGCTGTCGTCCACATAGAACTGGCCGCGGTAGATGGCGGCCGCATAGTGCATCGGTCCCGTGCTGAAGGACGCGTGCAGATAGTTCATCCGGTCGACCTTCATCGCGTAGACGCCCGTCCACGTGGCGTTCACCGCCCAGGTGGCCGCCGCGCCGGTCATGTTCGTGGGGAACACCGCGAACTCGCAGCAGCTGTCGCTCGCGATGTCGAGCGTCACGTCCGCATCCTCTTCAATCGTCAAACCCTGCGTAAAACCGGCCGCACCCGAGAGATCGGCCACGACGCTGCTCTGCACCGTCCACCGGCCCTGCGGAATGCCCTTGAAGTAGTTGGAGGTCGTAAACGAACCGCCGCCCGTGAGCGTCACGTCCGAATAGCCCGCGAGCTGCGACAGCATCGAGACCTTGTGTCCGCCGAGGTCGACCGTGTACGTGCCCTTCGTGAGCGGATCCGCGCCGAACGCCACGTTGATGCCGTAGTTCCCCGAAGCCCAGTCGGCGGCAGTCGCCATCGTACCGTTCGCGAAATCGAAGTGGAAGCGGTCCCAGTAGATGTTGCCCGCCGCAATGCCGCCCGCGCCGAGCGTGAGCGTGCCGTCCTTCTGCGTAAAGCGCGCATCATGCGCTCTCAGACAGTCGAGGCGCACCAGTTCGTTCATGCGCGAACGCACGCCGAGCTTCCACATCTTCGCCTCGCCTCCCTTCAATTCCATGAAGGCGAACGGCGAGTCGGCGCCAACCCAGGTCGTCGCGTTGGCGAGCGAGAGCGCGTCGTAGGTGCCGCCGTCCACGAAGAGTCGCTGCGGGTAGCAGCTCTTGCCGCTCCACCGTCCCACATACTGGTCGATCGCCGCGTTGATGGAAAGCGACGAACCCGTTTCGATCGTGAGGTGGGACGGTTTCGGCGCCGAATCGTTCGCACCCACCGAAATGTTGCGCGCCTCAAGCTGCGTGTTTCCCGTGAGCACCATGTGCCCCGAACCGCCGCCCGACCCCAACCAGATTTCGCCGACCTTCGTCTGGATGTTGGAAACCGTGGTCGTCACATCCGAATCGCCATCCGTCCGGCACACGATGATCGTCGAATTCGCCCCCGTGCCGGAGAGCAATGTCGTCCAGCGCTCGTCCAACGTGTCGCTGATCTGCGTACGCAGATAGACATTGCCTTTCGCGGGAATGTCGACGCCCGCAAGCTTCGGATAACCATTGCCCGCCAGCTGGCCGAGATCCCAAGTGCCGCCCGTCGTCGTACCCGTGATGCGCGTCTCGGGACTGTTGATCGAACCGTCGAGGCGGATGCCGCCACCCTGCTGGTCGATTGTGCCCGTACCATCGATCGACGGCCCGTAGAAATTGAGCAGGTCCTTGACCACGATGGTCCCGTTGTTCGTCACGGCGCCCTTGAACATCGTCTGCGAAGCACCACCGTCAATGATGGCCGTCGCGCCGTTCTGCACGGTCAACGGACCCTCCTGGACGGCGGACGCCACGCCCGACCAACCGCCGAAATGTCCGGTCGTATTCTCGAGGAACGTCACCGGCGTCGTGTAGCCCGTCCCGTTCAGGAAGATCGAACCGCCCTCGCCGATTTCGAGTCCGCGCGTGAGATTCATCGAGCCCGCCGTTTCCATAAAGAACTTGCCGTTGCTCTCCGCGCGAATCGCCCCGAGCTGCGTCACCGTCGTATTGCAGAAGTTGAACCGCGGATTGTCGATGACGCGCAGCGTCGCATCCGCCGGACCCGTCACCACCGCATTCGTCGGCGCCGTCGAACCCGTGCCCGTGAACGCACGCACGTCGAGACGCGACGGTCCGCCCACGGTGGCGTCGCCCGTGAGTTCGAGGCGGCTGATATGCTGTCCCCAACCATCGATCTGCGTCGTATCGTTGTTCACGAGCGCGCCCTTGCCGTCGACACCGTCGCCGGCGATCTTGACCTTCAGCGTGCGCGTGGGTTCGTTGAACGCCGCCAAGGTCTGCGGCGAGCGGCTGTTGATGTCGAACGTGCCGCCGTCGTGCACGTTGACCGTGCTTTCCGTGCCCAACACGGACTGGCCGCTGCCGTCCTTCACGCTGTCGCCGATCTTCAGCGTACCGCCCGAGACGTCCCATTCGACCGCACCCGAGAAGCCGCGTCCATCCACCGTGAGCGTGCCCGAGCCTGTCTTCACCACGCGCTTCGCCGCGAGTTCGCCGTCGCCCGTGAAGGTGTAGTCCTTGTCGCCCGTCACCGTCACCGTGCCGAGGTCGAGCTTCACCACGTTCGTCAGCGTGTCGATGTACGGCGTTTCCGTGCCGTCGAAGAGGACGGACCATCCCTGCTGGAACGGACGAATCGCGCCGTCCACGAGCCACGCCGTCGAACGCCAGCTGTCGTCCGCCGTCTGCGGCCGCCACGTGGCCGCGCTCGCCGGATCGAAGAGCCGGAAGTCGGTACTCGTCGTCGACTCGCCGGCATCGCTGACCATCACAAACGCATAGTAGTAGTTCGCCGTCAAGTCCGTGCCCGGGAACACGCACTGGAAGTTGCTCGCTTCGGTGAAGGTGCCCACCGCCACCGTACCGTCCGTCATCGCCGGCGTCGTGCCCCACTTGAGCGTCACCGTCACCTGCGAAGCGCCTGTAGCGAGCCGCGTGAGCGTACCCGCAATCGCCACGCCCGCATCGGACCGCACCACCGAGCTCACCGACACTTCGCTCGGCAGCACGTCCACCAGATTGTCCACCGAAACCGCCTTCGCAAATTCCGGGTCGACCATCGACGCACGTTCGGCACCGATCCAATCCCCCGAGGCGATACCGTCGTAGAGGCGGATTTCATCCATGTCGCCGCAGAAGTTGCCGGCATTCACCGTTTCGGCATAGGACCCCACCGCCCAGTTCTCGCGATCCTCGTGCGCAAGCGTCTTCGCATCGGCCTTGGAGAAGATGTTCAGACCGTCGAAATAGGTGTTGAGCTGGCCCGCCGCCACATACGAGAACGCCACATGGTTCCACTGGCCGGACACGAGCGCGCCGAGTTTGGGATCGGTGCTCGGCCCCTGATGCGTCGACTGCACAGCGACGGACATATAGGTGCCCTGTTCGCACAGCGTGAGGAATCCTGTACCTGCCCAGGCGGACTTGCTGGACATGAGAATCGACGTGCCCGATCCCATGTAGCGGTACCACGCCGAGAGGGTGAGCCGCGAGGTGTCCGTCAATGCGCCGTACTTGACCGGGTTCTGAATCTGGAGGCCGATCGAGCCGCGCGTGACCACCGCCTTCGCAAAGCCGCCGCCCACGACGCCGCTCGCGCCGGACGAAACCAGACCGCCGCCATTCGACGTCACGATCCCCTTCGGCGACTCGTTGCGCACACCCGTCGAACCGCCGTGCACCACGGCCACATACGCCCCCCACACATCCGTCGGCGCCACCCCGGGCAATGCCACCACGTCGTCCACACCGAAGAAGAGCCGGATCTTCGTCGTCTGCCCCATGAGCGACGGCACCTTCACCCACACATACGATTCGCCCGCCGTATTCCACGTGTCGATCTCATGCGCGAGCAACTTGCCGCTTTCATCCACGAACCGCAAGTCCGCCCCGTTCAGCGCGCAGTCGGAATAGCTGAAGCCCGGAATCGCCGTCGACAGGCGCACGAGCACCGGGAAGTTCTGCAGGGTCGACGCGCCCGTGTAGCCCTGCAGCGTGAACGTGCAGCCTCGCTTGAACGGCGTCGTATCGAGCACCGGACCCGACACGCCGTCGAGCGTGCAATAGACGGCACCCGTTTTCGCCGTACCGCCCGCCGGCGTCACCTCGAACGCGTAATAGTAGCGCGTCGTCGCGTCCGTGCCCGGGAACGTTCCCTCAACCGCGCGCGTTCCCGACCCCGAGCCCAGCGCCACAGGGCTTCCCTCGAGGTTCGGCGTCAGACCCCACTTGAGCGCCACCGTTGCGGTTGCGGCCGACGTCACAATCGTACCCTTCACCGTGATGCCGGTCGACCCGCGCGCGGCGGAGCTCACCGCCACGTCGACCGGCTGCGCAAGCGTTTCCATCGCAACGGCCGCCGCAAAGGACGGATTCCGCATTGAATCATGTTCAGCCTGGATCCAGTCGGCCGAGGCTATGCCGTCGTAGATGCGCAACTCGTCCATGTCGCCGCCGAAGTTGCCGCTATTCGTAATCCCACTATAGGAACCGAACGTCCAATACTCCAAACCGATGTCGGTGAGCACGTTCGCACCCGTCTTCGAGAAGATGTTCACCCCGTCGAAATAGGTATTGAGCTCTCCCGATGTCACATACGAAAACGCCACATGGTTCCACTTGTACTGCTGCAACGCACCGAGCTTCGGATTGGTGGGGCCCTGATGCCCCGCCACCGCCACGGACATGTAGCCGCCACCCTCGCACAGGACAAGAAAGCCGGTCTTTCCCCAGGCGTCCACGCCGGCCATCAGAATGGCCGTACCCGTCAACGCATTGCGATACCAGCCCGAAAGCGTGAAGCGTGTCGGATCCGTCAGCGTGTTGTTCGTGATGGGATTCGGCACCAGAAGTCCAATCTTGTTACGATCGGTCTTCGTGAAACCATCACCCACGAGACCCGTTCCCGTCGGCATGGTCAGGCCGCCGCCATTCGCCACGGCGAGCTGCTTGGGCGAGGCATCGGCAATGCCGTTCGCGCCGCCGTGCGCCACCATGATGTACTTGCTCCAGACGTCGCGCGAAGAGACGGCCGGCAGCTGCGCGCCGTCGGCAGCCCCGCAATAGAGGCGGATCTTCGTGTTCGTGCCGCTCAACGAAGGCACCCGCACCCACACGCACGACTCGCCGGACACGTCCCAGGTGTCGACTTCGTGCGCGAGCAGATTGCCCGCTTCGTCCGCGAAACGCAGTCCCGCGCCATTCGCACCGCAACAAGCGGGATCGAATCCGGGGATCGTCCGATCGAGCCGCACCAGCACCGGGAAGTCGACCAGCGTCGACGCCCCCTGGTAGCCCGACAGCGTAAACGTGCACGCCCGCGTGAACACCGATGTGTCCAACAACTCGCCCCAGGCGCTCAAGCCCAGCGCCGCCGCAAGACCAAGACCAATCAATTTTTTCATGTTCATTTTCCGCTTCGATTTTCCAACCGCGATTCTACTCACCCGAGCAGACACCAATGACTTTGCAGCTAACATTATAGCACAATCACGGGGGCGTGTAATGCGGATTTTGAACAGAATTACAGAATTAACAGAATTGGGCCGACCGTTCCGAAGGAACACGCCTCAAATGTCCCCCTCCGCGCTCTCGGCGTTCTCCGCGTGAGACATCTTCCTCACGCCGAGGGCGTGATGCGTCCGATTTCCGTTCGGCACATTATTTGAGGTCGATGGACCGATAGCCGAGTTTGCCGTCGGGGGTCTTCCAATGCAGATGGTAGCGGCCGCGGAAGCCGCGGAAGGCGACCTTGCCCCCCTGGGCCTTCACTTTCGTGTGCGTGCGGAATTCGCGGTGGAGCAGATCCTCCATCGCATGATAGACCGCCTTCGGCTTCATGTCACGCGTGAACATGCCGCTGATCGAGGGTTCGCCCGGCGCCCCGCAGCCATCCACCACGTTCCACCAGGTGATGCCGTTCATCTTCTCCACCGCGAACCACGCGCGATAGCAGTTGCAGGCGATGATCGCCTGGATCATCTGCCCCTTCGGCGTCAGATCCGGTGCGGTGATGGTGATTTCCGAGAGGTGGATCGGACGCTTCCCCGCCGCCTTCGCCACGGACTCGAACCGCGCCCGAATTCCCTGCGGACGCAGATGCTTCGGCCCTTCCCCGGCGGCAATGGACAGCGATTCCTTCGGATTGAAGAGATGCATCTGCGAGCCGACTACGTCGAAGTCCGCCCCGTGCTTCTCGAGATCCTTGATCTGCCCCGGAAACGCGGCCATGTTGTATTCATTCACGGTGAGCTTCGCCAAAGGCCGCATCGCTTTGCGCGAAAGCGTGATCGCCTGATGGGCGTAGTTCGCGGGCATGAGCCCGTAGACGCTCTTCGTGACCGGCAGCCGGTTGAACGCGGCGGATTCACCGTCCGGCCACGTACGCTTCGCGCCGTTCGCCCAGTCGGTCGCCGACTCGTTCACCGCATCCCAGGAATCCACCACCGCGCCATAGCGTTCGCCGATGTCGCGGATGCGCTTCTCCATGAAATGCCGCTGCGCCTTCACAAAGGACGGCACGATCGCCTCGATTTCCTGTTCCGAGAGCTGCGAATAGACCCTGTACCAGGCGGTCTGCCAAGCATGGCTGTAGGACGAATCCTTCGTCCCCGCCGGCTTCGTGAAATCGTGCCGAGGGATCCTCACCGAACAACGGCGCTGCAGTGCGACCTTCTCGGACTCGGGCGTGAACACCTCCCAGATCCAGGAGGGCGTCATCCATTCGTTGCACCCCCACACGAGCGGATGCCCGTGGATGCGGCACCCGCCGCGGCGCAGATGCACGATGACGGGATCGGGCGCCGGACGCCGCCAATGCGCCTGAAGCTGCGGCTTCGCGCAGGCGTTCCAGAAGTTCTCCGTATCCTCGTAGCGTTCCTCGAACCGCGGCGAATTGGGATACGGCTCAAGCGTGCGCCAATAGAAGGCGACCGTGCCGGAATTGAACAGCCCCGTATCGGCGTCGTACAGCGCCTTGTAGCGGTCGTTCCATTCCTTCTTGCCCAGCTGGTTGAAGTTGAAGATGTGCGCGCCGAAGTAGAAGTCGCTCGCCACCTGGTCGACCGAGACCTCGGTACCGTCCGGCACGGCGATTTCAATGGACGCATCCGCCTTGCGGTATTTTTCGATGTCGGCATTGATGCGCGCCATCTCCGTCTCGTTCCAGATCTCCCAATACTTCGCGCTCATCACGGACTTGTCGACCGTGAATTCCGCCTGGGCGGCCATTGCCGCCAACGCAACTGCTAAAACTGTCTTCCGCATTTTCATGTTCATATTTCCTTGTTGGTGAAGCATCACTCCGTCACGGGACGAGTACAGCGGCGAGGGACCGGAACAGCGCCTGTCCTTCCGGGAGGGCGGCAACTGCCGGATCCAGCAGGTCGATGGACGAGACGATCAGCCGTCCCGAACCGCAGCGCTTCTCCCACACGTAGCCGAGGCGTCCGTTGCGCGTGATGTTGTCGATTCCCTGAACGAAAATCTTCGCCTCGGGATCGCCGTCCAGACGAATCCCGCGCGCATGTTCCACCAGCTGTTTCCACTGCCAGTCGCTGTGGTAGGACGTGGGGAAGCCCGCCAGGGCCGGATGCTTCTCGTCGATCAGCAAGCCCAGCGTACCCGGCTGGATGCGACGGAACATGTCCCAGTTCCAGAAGTCGCAGGGGAAGAATCCCGCCACCGAATCTTTCGGCGCCGCCGACGACGGAATCACGCACAGCACCTTCCGTCCTTCCGCCAGCATCCGTTCGGCCGCCGCGAGGTCGTTCGTGACGGCGCAAACCTGGGGACAGTCCCCCTTCTTGCGCGGATACGCCCAGATCGGATAGACGTTACGCGTCCCCAATCCCGCCAGCCGCAGTTCGAGCGTGCACGCGACCGCGCGTCCGAGGTCCGGCAGGTTGAACGTGATGCCGCCCAGATCCGCCAGCTCGCCGACCTTCGCCGTGAACGGCTGCCTGCCCTCGGCAAACGTCCGGTCGCCTTCGAACAACCGCCACACCAGCTCGTCCTTCAACACGTCCTGTTCGCCGTAGTGCGCCACCTGAAGCTTCGCCTGGAACGCCGCACCGGCGAATCCGGTGTGGCTCGCGAAACGCGCCAACGCCACCGTGGGCGAACAGAAGCCGCGCCACCAGGCGACATCGGTGAAGCGCTTGGGTTCGAGAAATGCATTCCAGAGGCCGACCAACGCCGTGCCCTGACCGGGAAAATCCTTGATGTCCAGCAGCTGGAACCCGCCGAACTGCGGCGTACGCAGCGCCTCTTCCACCTCTTCGCGGTAGTTGATCGCCGCCAGTTTCCCCGAAGCCATGTGGAATCGGTCCGCGAGATCCAGCATCCCCGCGCGCGCCAGGCGGGCGCGGCAGATTTCATAGTTGAGCGGACGCAGCGGACCCGTGAACTTGGGGATTTCCGTGTAGTCGGGATAGACCTGGAACTGTCCCGTTTCGTGCGCCACCACAGGGATGGTGGACTTGGCGTTCCCCGAGGAAAAATCGCGCAGCGTTCCCGCCCCCGTCCACTGGACGCCGCCGAGCGGCTTGTCGACATGGGCGAACGAACCGCGCACGTTGCCGGCTTCGCCGCGCGTCGTACGCATCGTCACCCAGTAGTCGTCCTGCGGGTTCTGCTTCGGGTTGGCGTAATCGCCATTGGTCGCGGACGCATAGAGGCGGCGTCCATCGCGCGCGCGCAGCCGGCGGACGATTTCGCCGCAGGGAGTCGCCGCGCCGCAGATTTCATTGCCCAGCGTGAAGAAGCAGAAGGACGGATGATGCCCGTAGGCGTCCTGGATGCGGGTCGACTCCTCAAAGGCGTAGTCACGATAGCGGGCGTCTTTGGCGAAGAGTCCGCCATTGCCGAAGGCGGGAAATTCGGCCTGGATGTAGATGCCCACTTCGTCCGCCGCCGCAAAGGCCGCCTCGGGGGGCGTCCAGGAATGGCAGCGCAGATGGTTGAGTCCCCACGCCTTCATCTGCCGGAAGTAGGCGCACCACGGACCCTTCTCCATCGGCGGATGGCCCGTGAGCGGGAAGACGCACCCGTCGTGCGTGCCACGCAGGAAGGTCGGGCGTCCGTTCACCAGGAACTGGCGTCCGCGCGTGGCGATCGTGCGCAGACCGAAGGAACGCTCCTGCTCCGTCTGGGCGAAGGTGGCCTTGACGCGGAGCAGATTGGGATGGAACTCGTCCCAGAGCGGCGTCGTGGGCGGCAACGCCAGCTCGACGACGACGTTCGTCCCGCCCACGGGAACTGTGCAGTCAAGCCGACGGACCACCCCGCAGCACGCGACTTCGAGCGTGTCTTTCGCCGCCGCCGCAGAGGTGTTCGCAAGCTGGATTTTGCAGGTCACCCGGCGATTGAGGGCGTCGGGGTAGGGATCGAGACGTTCAAGGGCGACCGGCGGAATCCGCACGAGCGCCAGCTCGCCGAGAAGTCCGTTCCAGTTGGTCTGGGTTTCGTCCGTGAGCTGATGCGCGCCCTCGTTGCGGATCGTGTCGCGGAAGTGTCCGTTGTCCACCTCCACCTGCAGCACGTGCTTGCCCGGTCCCGCATGTGCAGCGGGCAAATCGACTTCATACGGCGTGGTGAACGACCGGTTCTCGGCGAACCGCACCCCGTCGATGTTCAGCCACGCGCGGCGGGTGCCGCCGATGCGGAGCCGTACGCGGCTACCGGCCCAAGACGAAGGGATCTCGATGTCGCGCTCGTAGACGACGAGTCCGCGAGAGGGGTAACGGCGGGCGAAATGCCGCACCGCACCCCGGTTGTCCAGCAGACTCGCCGGATCGATCGCGTCGACCGGCTGTCCAAACAGTTTGCCTGGACCCTTCTTCGCGAGATCGGTGGTTCCCGGCAGAACGAGGGTGTCGTTCTTCGGACCCTTCCCGAACGAATACCGCCATGTGCCCGACAAATCGATGCGCGACGAGTCTGCCGCCTGAACCACCCCTGCGGACAAAAGCGCCGCCACCAACAACATCTTCATCTTCATGATTGGGCCCATGTCAAGATCCCGTTTCGAACAGGCACCTCATCCAAAGGATTCGAATGAGGTGCCCCACCCTATTGCCGAAAACCGGCGCGCGTCAGCTTTCGTAGATGACGCGGTAGCCGATCTTCTTCGCGAGCGCCTCGACGTCCTTCTTGAAGTCGCCGAGGAAGGTCACGCGATGCCAGCCCCAGAGATCCCAGAGCTTGTAGGAGCGCTCGAAGTCGCCCGTCACCTCCGTGACGATCTTCGTGCGGCAGGCGCGATCGTCGGGGTCGTTGCCGATCGTACGGCCGGTCTGCACGAGCACGCAGCCCGTGCCGCCGTTCCCCGTGAAGTGGAACTGCACCGTCGTCGCGGGATAGTTCACCGGCGCGAGCGAGTAGACCGAGGCGCCGCCCTGGTCCTCCGCGTGAGTACGGATGTCGTACGGGTTGGTCGGACCGTTCGGACCCAGGAACTTGCGCGTCGCAACGCAGTGGGCGAAGACCATCGCGCGGCGGGACGAATCGATCGCCGGATCGGAAATGTAGCCCATGCGGCCCTTCGTCATCGCACTGAACACCATCATCGCCACAGTCGAGCGGACGTCGTTCTCGCACGTGCCCAAAAGCCCCGCGTCCTGCAGCTCCATGAAGCCGAGGCACGGATAGGGCTTGAGCGTGCCGTTGTAGCAGCCGGGGATGCAGGCGATGGAAATGCCCTCGGCCCCGTGCGTCTTGAGCAGGTTGCGCATGCCGAAGTAGATCTTCGCCGCGTCGAGCAGCGACTGGTCGTTCACGTCCTTGGCGATCTTGCGCGCCGTGCGCTTCCACTCCGCGACCTGCTTCTGCGCCACGTCGTCGGGAATCGCCTTCCAGGCGGCGTTCACCTCGTCGAAGGAAACGTCCTCGATGATGATGCCGAAGTCCTTCTTGATCTTCGCCGCGTCACGCTTGTTGAATCCGGGCACGGACAGGATCTTCTTGCCCTTCACCGCCGCGAGCGTCTCCTCGGGCGACAGGCACTCGAGCGGACCCTCGCAGGGCTTGATGCCGCTTTCCTTCGGCGTGTGGGCGAGCCG
>JAKSOY010000114.1 GCA_024405255.1 Kiritimatiellia bacterium | reverse complement strand
TCTTCCCCAAGAACACATATTCCCGTTTCACGAATTCATCGTAGAGATGATAGTCTGGGAAATGGTGTTCGATCTCTTCCGGCAAATCATTCGGCAACCGTTCTAACCGTTTAACAAATCCCGTACCACCATAGATTATACGCGGATTCGTATTTTTGTAGACAACAAGATCTGACGTTCCTTCAGTCATTTTCCCTGAAACAAATGCTTCCTGAAGGATCAACGGCAGCTGACTAAAATCAAACACTTTTGAAATGACAAGTTTTCCAAATCGGCTTTTCGAAGTTGGCCCCACCAAATCCACAAGTGTCCGACACGCGGCCAGATCGTCCTCGGATACGAGGCGTGCTTTTCGTTCTCCCTCAGCCGGATAATAAACATGACTACCCTCGCGCCTGACCTTGTTATACCATCCGCTCAACTTCATCAGCGCCAAGTTGGGATGGCGAGTACCGTGATCAAGCAAATCCGCGTCAACGATACCGACATCGACTTTCTGAACAGCCGTCTCATCATCAGGTTGGAAATAGACATTCTTCTTGCTGTAAACGCAGCAAACATCAAACTCATGCCCGTCGCAACCAACCTCAACACCGCACATTCCTTCGAATCGCCCTTTTACAAGTCCGAGGAAATCAGGCGTGTTCGTGATCTCAAAGAGGTAAGGCTCTTCCGTTTCCCCGTGCTGGCAATTTTCGCGAAGTTGGAATAAGACATTAAGACGAAGGTGCGCATCATGCGCGAGATCCATGAGGACCTCATCCGTAGCTCGATCATAAAGATTACCAAGGTCGAGTACTTTATCCAGTCGAACCCATGCCTCGAATGTCCGTGGTGTTCCCTTGGTTCGGTCTGCTCCATGTTGAGCATAATTCTCGGCATCGATTTTGTTCCGTGTGAACCAAAACCCTTTGCCGCGATCTTCCATCCGCGTACAGTCAAATGCGTAAGACGTCCCATGAAAGACCTTGCACGGACTCTTCAGCATTTCCGAGAACTCGAGCTCGGAACTATTTTGGTTCTTCTTCAACGAGGCGCACTCTCTTTTTAGATTAGAGGCACCCCCCGACACACCTTAGCAGCACCCAACCACAGGCGTAAGAAAAAGTATGGCAGAGGGTACCAAATGGTACACTCGCCTTACAGAGCCCTTCTTACTCATTCTGTGTGGTTGGTGCTGCTGAGTTGAAGGCCCGACTAGGCTCTCGCATTCAAGCGACAAAAAACGGACGCGCCCATTCGGGCAGCGCCAGGAGGCCTTAGGAAGCCTATCGAACACTGTACCCGAAAGGCGCGCCCCTGAATGAGGCGCGCTTTCGTGTACAAATCGTGTTCGAGAGAAAGTTCCTAAGTTTCCTGGCCCGATTTGCAACGAGAACGCTAAAGCGAACGCGCGCAGGTGGAGAGGACATGCGTCTTCTCAGTTTACGCGCTATGGATGTCTCCCAAGTTACCCTCAAGAGACAAAAAGATTATACATCAAAACAGCCTCCGGGATCAAGTCCAAACCGTGTCGCGCAATGGATGCGGAATGGATGGAGATCCCATACTGTCCCTACGCCGATCGGCTCTTCCATAGTCGGCTACGCCATTTTCTTCTACTCCGCACTGTAATCTCGCGCGCGTACCTTTCACGCCACGCTTTAAGCGTCGTCGCCTCCTCCACCCGTTCGGGGTCGAGGAAGGCGTCGAGCCGATCCAGGAAGGCGGTGCGGCTCTTCGTTGCGCCTGCGACCACCTCAAGGTAGATTGCACGCGAGCGCAGAACCACTGGCGGTTCATCGGCTCGCGGCGTCGGCGCCACGATGCGTTCCGCCGGCACGGGGTCCGGCAACTCGCATAGCTGTTTGAGCTTTTTCGCCGCCGCCTTGTAGCGCATCACGGTCGAATACTTGAGATAGAGCGCGGGAAGATTCGTCTGCAGCCACGCCTTGATCCCGCCGCGGCGACCGACAATCGCGCCCGTCGAATCGCGCAAGAGCGTACTGTCCACATAGCACGCGAGGTCCTCGAGCAGCGAGCCGAAGCGGATCATGTCCTCGTTCGAGTTCTTCGCCTTGAGGAAGGCCTCAAGCACCTGCTCCTTCGTGGGGCGGGGATTCTCGGTCGTGCGTCTTGCGGTCGACCGACGAACGGCCGCCAGCGCTTGGCGTCGCGCACGCTCCCGTTCATAGTAGGCCGGACGATTCACCGCGTGGCGCAAACGCGAGATACGTTGCGTCGCCGTAAGGCGTACCCAACGTGCGAGGGTCTGGAGAAGCCAGACATCGCCGTCGGCCAGTGCGACGAGTTCGGAGAGCGGCACGTCGTCGCGGCGCCAGATCTTGGCGCGGCCCTCGGAGGCCTCGCAGAGGTCACCGAACGCACGTCGGCGTTCGTCGTCGCGGAGGCGCTTGTTGGCGGCCCGCTTCGCGCGCGCAGCGTAGACGGCGTCTTCAAGAGCGCCGTACTTCGCCCGGAAATCGTTTGAGGATGTGGTTGACATGGAAAAATTATAGCACAAGCGAGAGGCAGATGCAAAATTACGGTGCGGAGTAATTTCATTCGAGCCGAGCATCAATGCTTTCGTGACACGCACATGAAATTCAAAGGCGGCTTCTCGTGACGCGGTGGCGTGCGGGGGTTGTTCATTGACGCCATTCTGCGGTGCGTTCGGCGAACACAGCCGGTCGGCGCGGATAGGGAACAACCGAGCGTGCTGCAAAGAATTGCAGACGATTGTCCTAGGGCCTGGCATTGCGGCGCGTTCGGAGAACGCGCCCTACCGTTTCTGGGTCACCCGTCCACATTTATTCGGCAATACCGAATCAAAAGGATGCGTCTGGCATTCCAAGGCCCCATCCCCTGCGATGCGTGCCCCCTTCAAGTGGAGAGGCCCCTTTACGCAAATGGACGTCTACTTGAGCTTTTCGATTTCGAATTGGATGAGGCTGCCGACCTTGCGTCCTTGGCGGTAACCCTGCACCTTGAAGAAGCGCGCGTTCTTCGGCACTGTCAAGGGCGCCGAGTAGCGCGGCGAGTGGTGGTCGGGGTTGGTCTCGTCAAATGTGTAGTAGTAGACGACATCCGGAATCTCGCTTCCCAGCGAAAGGATACGTCCCTTCGCCGGATCTTTCTTCACCGAAAGGATGGCATTGTACATGCTGCAGCCGGCAAAGTTGACGTCGGCGACTTGCGCACGACTGAAGTGCTCTTCCACTCGACGGACAAAATCCATCCAGTTCTTCTGCGTCGGCTGGCTCCAGAAGGTCTCGGCGAGCGCCCACCCCCGCGGCCAGCTCATGTACTCGGCATGACGGAACGTCGGGACCGACTCCGCCCACAGATTGCCCTGTCCACCCAGGATGTACTTGGCGTCAATGCCTTTCGGCACCGGCTCGAAGTTGTAGCAGGTACTCAGACGGCACATCGAATAGGTACACGGTTCCGCCAAGGGTTCGCCCTGATAGAGATCGAGATAGCACTGCTGATGCGGCGTCATGATGACGGGATGGCACGCCTTGGCCGCACGAATACCGCCCTTCGTCCCGCGCCAGGACATCACAGTCGCGCTGTCGGCGAGTCCGCCATCGAGAATTTCATCCCAGCCGACGAGTTTCTTCCCCTTCTTGAGCAAGATCTTCTCCACACGCCGCACCAGATAGCTTTGCAGTCCATTGACGTCCTTGAGCTTTTCATCGGCGATTCGCTTCTGGCATTTGGGACACTTCTTCCAGAATCCCTTGAAGCATTCGTCGCCGCCCATGTGCACATATGCGAACGGAAACAGCTCGGTCAATTCGCCGAATACCGCTTCAAGGAACTTGTAGGTGGCATCATTGCCCGCGCAGAGCGAATTCTCGTCGATGCCATAGAACTTGTTGCCCACATTGACCTTCGTCGGCGCCTTGAGGCAGGCGAGTTCCGGATAGGCGACAAGCGCGGCGAGCGAATGCCCCGGTACGTCGACCTCGGGCATGATGTCAACATTGCGCTTCGCCGCGTAGGCGACTACTTCGCGGATGTCGTCCTTCGTGTAGAACCCGCCATAGTCGGCCGGTTCGCCGTCCTGCTGCGGTTCGTAGCTCCACCACGGACCCGCCCGATACGCGCGCTTCGACGCTTTCGCGGTCAAATTCGGATACGAATCGATCTGGATTCGCCACCCTTGATCGTCGGTGAGATGCCAGTGGAAGACATTGAACTTGTATTCGGCGATTTCATCGATGAACGCCTTCACCTCGTCCTTGGTAAACCAATGGCGGGAGACATCGAGCATCATGCCGCGCCAGCCGAAACGCGGCGCATCATGGATGCGTACACAGGGGACCTGCCACGCAACGCCCTTGACCGCCGAACGCGACTTTACCTCGCGCGGCAAGAGCTGAAGAAGCGTCTGCAGCGCATAGAAATGTCCGCCATACGAGGACGCACGCGACGTCACCCCGGCGGCATCGACGGTCAGCGAATAGGCATCCGGCTTCTCGGCAGGATCGTCCAGGAAACGCAGCCAGGCCGTATCGCCCGTCGGTTTGACCGACAATCCCGTCGGCACTCCCAGCTTCAACGCGACCATCTCGGCCAGATCATTCCGCCAGGCGGCGTTCTGCACCTGCAGCGTCAATGCATTCAAAGTACAGGTTCCACCCGTCGCCTCAACGCGTTCCGGACGCGGGATGACATCATTCACCCCCTGCGCGAGCGCCATCAGCGGCACCAAGACAAATGCAAGAACGACTTTCGGCATATCACACCCCCTATCGAAGTCCGACCTGTGTCACCACGCCGTCGACGACTTCACACGCGAGCGGCACGCATTGGATGAAACCGCCGAAATTCTTCTTCGGCGCGAGGTAGATCAACACCGTGCCCTGGCCCTCGGCATCAAGGACGAGCTGGGTGCTTCCGCTCACCGAAACTTTCGTTCCGTTTTCGCCGTCGAGCTTGCCCGCACAGGTCACCACGCCCTTCGCCCCGAACTTGAGCGTCAGCCCTTCAGGCAGCGTCAACGAGAGGGCCTTCTTGCCCGAGGGGAATGCCGGCGCGTCGAAGGACTTCTCCTTCCAGATGTTCTGCACGAGCGTAAACGCATCGCCCTCTCCTGCCGCCTCAAGCGTCCCCACGCCATCCGCCTCGCGTGTCGCCAGCGTGAAGACGATCGTCTGATCGGGTTGCTTCTTCACCGCGCAGGTCGCTTCGATTCGGAACGTATCCGAGTCGGCATCATAAGCCGTGATCATCGGTGCCGTCAGCGTCGCCGTCACGGCGGCGCCATCGACCGTCGTCCAGATCTTGCCCGACGCCTTTCCGTTCGGACTAAGCGTGAGCGTCACCCGCCCGGCCACCTCGCCCTCCAGGCTGTAGACACCGTCATAGCTGCCCGCCGCCCACACAGGACGCGGCAGCGTCACAAAGTCGATCGCGTACTTCGCCGTCGTCCCACCCAGCGTCTTCACCGTCACCTTGGCCGTCTTCGGCTTGTACGTCCCGGCCTTGTCGCGCGTGCTCGCCGTAGTGGACGCGCCCTTCAAAAGACCGTCCTTGAAGGAGAGTCCGCTCGGCAGGCCCGACACGCTCACGGTCGGTTTCGTAAGCGCGTCGCACGCCAGCGGCCACGACACCGCAACACCCTGGTAGTTCGTCACCACCAGCGCCTCGACAGGATCAAGCGCCGTTTCTCCAAGCGCCACGCCGATCGACGCACGATCGGCCTCCTGCGTCACGAATTTCGCCACCAGCGTCTGCTCGGCCTCGGTCCCCACCGTGTAGGCGAAGGACGCATCACGCGAAACCCGTTCCTCGCCACGATACCACCCCAGCACGGCATACCCCTTCGCGGCCTTCGCCGTCAGCGTCACCCGCGCATGGGCGAGATAGGCGCCCGCCCCCTTCACGGTGCCCTCACCCTCGGCCTCGACCTTCACTTGCCGCAACGGCGCGATCGTCACGAGCGTACTCACCGCGCGCAACGCAAAACCCACCTTCCGCGTGAAGACGAGCGGATAGACGCCCGGCTTCTTCGGCGTCCCCGTCAGGCGGCCCGTCGTCGCACTGAAGGAAAGTCCTGAAGGCAACGCATGCGCCGCCTTCCAACCCGCCACCGGCGCGAGGTCGAGGTCGAGCGGTTCGCCCGGGACGAACGGACCATACGCGTCTGCAAGGCCGCTCACCAGGTCGTCCGCATAGTTCGACACACGAATCGTCACCGTGCGCGTCGCCACAGCCACGCTCCCCGACTTCACCGTCACCACCACGGTCGACTCGCCCGGCAAATCAGGCACCCCAGCAATCACGCCGTTCTTGAAGACCAGTCCTTGCGGCAACCCCGAAACGGACACCTTCGCCTTCTCCGCCGCACCCGTATACGTCACGGCAATCGGTTCGATCTCCAGTCCCGCCGGATAGCTTTTCGCAATATTCGAAAGGACAAGGCCCTCGGCAACCGGGTCATCCGTCGGGTCATCTGTCGGATCCACGACTGAACCGATGACATCCGAATCCCAGATCTTGAATTCGTCGATCCAGAACGGAACACGGCTGTAGTCGTTCGGACGATAGGAGAAAGTCAATTCACACGGATAGTCCATCGCCTCCTTGAAAGACGCGACTTTCAACTTCTCAAGGGCGGTTTTTGTTTTCACGGCACCGTCAACCTTGAGCAGGCAAACAGACTGCGAATCTTCTGCAAGGCCGGCGATGTTCCATTTGAGTTCGTAATGATGCCATGTCTGATCGCCAGACTCGCCAAAGAGGCTTGCATAGGCATTCGACCAGCCGCTCACACCGGGGCTGCTGAAGATATCGCCCAAAACGAAACTGAAACCCGAACCGCCCCAACCGTTATTCGAATTGATTTCGAGGAATGTGACGCTCGTTCCCATGTTGCCATTGATGTCTGGCTTCGTCCGATTGAAACTGAAGAAAAGCGGATTTCCTCCCGATGAATAGGTCGGATTCGCCGTGTCGATCTTCGCCCAAAACTCAATCAATCCCTTCTCAATCGGAAGCCCATGCGGAAACGGAATCTTCGCCACCGTTACACCTGCCGGCACATAAAGCGCCTGACCACTCTTCCCTGTCCCAAACGTCGCGGAGGACTCACATATTCCCGCCGCACCGACCTCCGGCTGCGTCACCGCTGTAGCCGAGTCAAGCGTCGAATAGTAGACCAGCGAACCGGCGGCTGGCTGCGAGGGCGACGGAGGGACAGATTCCGTCACATCCGAATCCCAGATCGTAAGTTCATCGAGCAGAAAGGGCACATTGCTTTTCTGAAAACTAACCGGATCACCATCAGGTCGCGGCCAATACATTTCGAAGGACTTGGACAAATAGGACTTCAACAGATTCGGATCGACCTCACTGGTCGAGAATGCGATCTTTGTCTCATTATCAACTGAAAATCTGATTGCCGTCGTCGCATCATCGGACAGGCCATCCACATTCCATTTGATGACATAATGATGCCAATCCCTGTAGTCGAGATCACCGAAGACTTCGGGATACGAACTTCCACTTCCCCAGGTGTGCGAGGTCTTGAACACCGAGAAGAAGGCGAAAATCCAACCGCTTTGACCGCAGCCGTTGTTACCGTTGAGTTCAAGCCACGAAAAAGCCGATTCCATTTTATCCGGCTTGTTTTTCGGGTTAAACATGAAGAATCGAGGGTTGCCCGAGTCATAGAAAGACGCACCCGAGGGAAGTATCTTTGCCCAGAACTCGATACACCCCTTCTCCTGCGGAAGTCCCTGGGTGAACGGGATGCCGATTGTCGGCGTATTCGCCGGCACGTAAAGGGCCTGTCCCTTCTTGCCATCGCGCAGTTCGACATTCCAGCAGATGCTCGTTGGACCGAACGCGGGGTGGGCGACCTGCTCCGCCGAATCGAAGGAGTTGTAGTAGACGACTTTGACGAGCTGCTGCGTACCGTCCGCACCAGTCGTATACCCGACATTGTTGGTACTTTCAATGTCCCCCCATGCGTTCAGCAGGAGGACCGCCAACACACTCGTCAAACGAACTTTCAACAGTCGTATCGTCATCATCGGCAACCTAAGCGATTTTTTCATTTCAAAACCTCCCATCCCTAAACTTTTCATTTCGCAACAACACGCAGACGGAAAGCCATCTGCATGTAGAGCGTATCGGTTCCAATCGGCCAAAAGAGCGGTGCCAGAACTTTCTTCATTTTCTGCGTTCGATCGGGGCCAGAGGGTTTTAAGTACTCAATTTCAAAGCCACATTCTTCGAAAAGTCGCCGTGCACTCTTGATCGTAAAGAATCGCAAATGAGTACGATCCAACACTCCCGCTGAAAGATAACGCCAGTCCTTACGCCACAGAAGGTCACGCAAATTCAATAGGTAACGAACATTCGGCAACGAACCAATCAATGTTCCGCCTTCAGCCAATTTTCCCTTGAGACTCTCCAAGAGTTCCCAAGGATCCGCAACATGCTCAATCACGTCATTACAGACGATTAAATCGAAATGCCGAGCTGGAATTTCTGCCTCAACATCTTGATAGAAACCTTCATAGACCATCACCCCATTTGCGCGAGCTTCTCGTGCAGCAGCCGCAACAGGTTCCACGCCATGATAATCACAATCCCATTTGACATTCTTCTTGAAAAAACCACCCGCACATCCGACGTCCAAAATGGACTTCGGCCGACCTACGATAAGCCGCGCGATTTCAGGACGTACCTGCTCGTAATACTGTGCATCCGGTTGATAATCAGTCATGCAAACCTCATTGTTTCCAAATCAGACTTTTCCATTTACTCATTCGCAATTATTATATCAAAAAATCCTTACCACGTAGCGACCTTTTTGTCGCAAAAATCAGTGGGAATCAGAATAATCAGCCTACTCGTTCGGAATCTCTTCGCAGAGCGCGATGTCGCCGCCGTGGAAGACGACGACGAGGCGGTGCAGGACGACCGTACCGCCCTGCTCGCGCAGATTCCACTTGCGGGCGAGGTCGTGGTCGCTCGCGTAGCGCGCGATCTGGCGTGACGCGTCGTCGCGGATCTTCGCGAGCGCGGCGGGCGAGGCGTCGTCCTGCTGCTTCAGGTACTTGAGCTCGACGAGCGCGGCGTGGCCGATCTGCGGCCAGCGGTTGAGCTGCGGTTCGAACGCGATGTCGACGAACCCGCCGGCGAACTCCTGCTCGTGGCTGACGATGTACGGCCCGTGCCCGACGTAGAGGAGCGAACAGAGCGCAGTCTGCACCACCCGCTCGCCCTCGGACGCATCGCGTACCTTCCAGTAGCGCGACACGACGCCGCACACCGTGTCGAGCGCGCCGCGCCAGTTGCCACGACGCGCGAAGTCTGTCATTCCATTCGCGATGTCGAAGATCTGCGGATCGACCCCGTGTACATCCTGGTACGCCTTCGGCACGAAGTCGTGCATGAACTCGCCGACCGTCAGGTTCGGAATCCCGAGGGACGATTGCCCCATGTCCTCTCCCGTAACCGTCACAAGGCCATTGTAGAAGAGAAACGAAATGAAGTTGTCCGCCTGGCCGAGTTCCTTCGCCTGGAACGACTTTCGGAGCGTCGCCGTTGCGCCGAGACGGGAGATCACATCCTCGAGCCGGTGGTAGTTGCCGTTGACCCGGCGCCCCTCGGTGATGATGTGGCGGATCTTCATGTAGTCCATCCGCAGGTTCTCGTCCACGAGCTCCGGCTGCGGCTTGTGGTTCTGCAGAAAGTACTGCATGTAGTACAGGACCAGCGTCGGGTTCGCGACATGCGGCGGTTCGGCCCCGTCCGGACCCGTCTCGGGCGCGAACCGGTAGTTGTCGTACCAGCGGCGCATCGTCTCGTACACCGCCGCCTCGTCGAAGGCGAAACCCGCATTCGCGCGATAGTAGGCGAGCATCTCGCGCAGATCGTCGTGCGTGAAGCCCGTCAGGGCGGCGAAGGCCGGGTTCATCGAGATGTTCGTACCGATGTTGAAGCCGCTCGTCACGTCGTCCATCGTCACCGGCGTCACGCCCGTGATGAAGAGCCGCGTCACCGGCGCGTCCATGCCCGTGGTCGCCGCCTTCAGCTCGTTGAAGAACTGCTTGAAGAATCCTTCGCCGTGGCAGAGCGCCTCGTAACGGTCGCGGTCCTCGGCGAGGATGGTGTTCGTGAAGTTGTCGTACTCGTCGATGACGATGTAGAGCTTGACGCCAGTTCCCATGAGATGCGTCGTCAGCGCGTTGAGCTTCTCATGGCAGGTGCCCTTCGCGAGAACCGCCTGCACCGTACCGGGCGGCAGCCGGTCTTCGTGGCGCGTCACGAAGACGTCGATCCGCTCGGAACAGCAGTCGTTGAAGCTCGCCTGCACCAGAGAGGCGTCCTTCGCCACCTGCGAAAAGTTGAAACCGAGAAACAGGTACTTGCCCCGTTCGGACGTTGGATTCCGGCCGATGTCGAGCCCGCCGAAGAACTCGTCGAACTGCGCGGCATAGTCGATGTCGTAGTAGGCCTGGAGGATCGCACACAGCAGCGACTTGCCGAACCGCCGCGGACGCAGGAACAGCGCGTAGCGCGTCTTCTCGAGCTCGCGGATGAGCCCGGTACGGTCGACGAAATAGGCGTTCTCCCTGCGCATCAGCGCAAAGTCCGTGACGCCGTACATGATCTGCTTGAGGTTGTCCATGGCAGACATTATAGCAAAAATTCCGTCAAATGTCCCGTACTCGGCTAGATCTGGAGAATGTCATACCAATTTGGCTCTTCGGGTCTGTCCAACGGGGGAGCATCCCATTATGTACGCAGATGCCTTGAACTACGAAAGTCGATCCTCTCTTGTACCTGAAACCCCAAAGATTTATAAACGGTTCTCCTCGGATCTAGCATTGCGGCGCAGCCGGAGTCTGCGCCCTACCGATTTTGAAAGAAACGGTCTCTCAGTCGGGTTTCAGATATCTTTTCAAGGTGTTGACCGAAACGCCGAGTTTTTCGGCGGCCTTCGTATAATTGCCGTCGTATTTGGTGAACACGTTGTGTGCATGGCGGCGGATGACCTCGTCGAGATTGTCGGGCCAGGCGGACTGGAGTTCGCCCGGCGCATGGAGTTCCCGGCAGAGCATCTTGTGTTCGGCCAGTAGGGCCGCAAAATCCGTTTTCTCCAAAGCCAGCGCACGGTCGAGCAGATTGATGAGTTCGCGCACATTACCCGGATAGTCATAGTCCATCAGCGCATTGAGCTGATGCCGATCGAGACTGCGTCCCGTCATGTCATACCACCAGCTGTAGGCGATGTCGCGGACATCTTCCTTGTGCTCAACCAGCGGCGGGACTTCAATCACGAGCGTCGACAGGCGCTGATAGAGGTCCATGCGGAACTTGCCCTCTCGAACCATCGCCCGCAGATTACGATTCGTCGCGACGATCAACCGAACGTCGACCCGCACCTCTTCGCTGCCGCCCACGCGCAGGAATGTTCCCTCTTCCAACACACGCAGCAGCATGGCCTGCATCTCGAACGACAGTTCACCGATTTCATCCAGGAAAAGCGTCCCATGATCGGCCCGCTCGAAAAGTCCGCGCGTCTGTTCGGTTGCCCCCGTGAAGCCGCCCTTCTCGTGTCCAAACAGACGATCCTCGACAAGACTCGTCGTCACCGCCGCGCAGTTGAACGCCACAAAGGGCTGTCCGTCACGCCTGCTTTGCATGTGGATCTGCTGGGCGACCGTTTCCTTGCCCGTACCGCTCGCGCCAAGAATCAACACCCGGGCCCGCTCGTACTTCGCCGCCTGCTGAATCAACTGACGCACATTTTCCATTCGCGCGCTCTTGCCCAGCAGCTCGCGCCGTCCATATTGCACATAGTCGGCAATCGCCTTGGTGAATTTCTGCGGCCACATCGCCTGCGGCACATCGTCTCTCAAACAGCGGATCACTTCGATGTAGAGTTCGTCGTCCTTGCTCGTACGATGCAGATAGCCCGCCGCACGCGCCAGCATCTGATACTTGGCGGCCAACGTTTCCTTGTCGGACGTCTCGATTGCGAACGCACAGAAATGGCCGACCTCCATCTTGGACAAGCCCCCCAGCACCTCTGCCACGACATCCACAAGCGTTGTTTCTTCGGGCTTGACCACGACCTCGTCGAATCCTGCCGGATGCGCCGCATCCACCCGCGCCGCCTCGCCGCTAAATTCGTCAGGCATCGGCAACGTACTGAGCCAACTCGTACGGACGCCGTCCTTCCGCAGCGCCGTCAGGCTCTTCACCAGGTCTTCGTGATGGCGCTTGAGTCCCACGCCCAGCACCACAACGCGGGCGAAATGCGGCCCGCGCTCCGCCAGCACGCGCGCCAGCGCATCCATCGACACACCGGCGACTTCCACTTCGCGGACCTGCTGATTCTGAAGTCCCCGCCAGGCGGCCGCCGCGGCCGCGAGATAGTAGGGTTTTGTCCACCCCGTCAGAATCAGCGTCTTGTCCGGTCGCATCAGGCACCAGCCTTCCCGGCAAACGCACGAAGAACGGAAATCATGTAGTCAAGGCGGGCTTCTCCCATGCCGGGATAGAGTCCGATCCAAAGCGAATCGTTCATCACCGTCTCGGTATTCGTCAATGTGCCCACCACGCGGTAGTCGACGCCCTCCACAAGCGAGGCGAAGCACGGATGGCGCAAGATATTGCCCGCAAAAAGATTGCGCGTCTGGATGTTCTTCGATTCCAGATACTTCGCCAAGTCGTTACGCGTAAAGCCCGCGTCCGGCAGGACCGTCATCAGAAATCCGAACCACGACGGATCGGACTCGGGCGCACAAGTCGGCAAGCGCAGCGACGTGAGTCCCTGCAATCCCGCCGAGAGACGCGCGAAGTTCGCCTTGCGCGCGGCCACGAAGGACGGAAACTTCTCCAGCTGCGCGCAACCGATGGCGGCCTGCAGATCCGTCGCCTTCAGATTGTAGCCGAAGTGCGAATAGACATACTTGTGGTCATAGCCGACCGGCAACTGTCCAAACTGCTTAGTGAAACGGCAGCCACAGGTATTGTCCACGCCCGACTCGCACCAGCAGTCACGGCCCCAGTCGCGAATCGACAATGCGATCTTCTTCAAGAGCGGATTGTTCGTGTAGACGGCACCGCCTTCGCCCATGGTGAGGTGGTGCGGCGGGTAGAAACTGGATGTGGCGATATCGCCCCAGGTGCCCGTGAAGCGTCCCGCATAGGAGGACCCCAGCGCATCGCAGTTGTCCTCCACGAGCCAGAGTCCATGCCGGTCACAGAACGCCTTCACGGCCGCAACGTTGAACGGGTTGCCGAGCGTATGCGCGAGCATCACGGCCTTCGTCTTCGGCGAGAGGGCCGCCTCCAGCTGTGTGACATCGATGTTCGCCGTCGCGAGCTCCACATCCACGAACACAGGCACCGCACCATACTGCACGATCGGCGAGATCGTGGTGGGGAATGCAGCCGCAACGGTGATCACTTCATCGCCACGTCGGATCTGACGATCACCGAGAAGCGGAGAGGTAAGCGTCGCGAACGCGAGCAGATTTGCGCTGGAGCCCGAATTGACGAGCAGCGCGAAACGCACGCCGAGATAGGCGGCAAGGCCCTTCTCAAAATCCTTGGACCAATGTCCATAGGTGAGCCAGAACTCGAGCGAGGCATCGACGAGATTCGTCATCTCCTGCGCGTCGAAGACGCGTCCCGCATAATTGACACGACTCGTACCCGGCACGAACGGTGCCGTCTGCTTCGGCTCCTGTACGAGACGATAGTATTCGGCGACCTTGGAAAGGATTTCCTGTTTCAGTTGTTCTGCTGTCGTATTCATTTGTTTGTATTGCCGCAAAAATTGGAGATGCGGGCACATTATACCATAATTTTCAGATCACAACAGACCGTTTCCCGATCCGGCCAGAGATTCCAAGAGAGTGGGGTGTCGTCGGCTTCGCCGCCGTCGCCCCGCTCT
>JAKSOY010000113.1 GCA_024405255.1 Kiritimatiellia bacterium | reverse complement strand
TCTTCGGCTACCTGTTCCTCGTGGCGCAGTACGAGTCGTGGACGATTCCGCTGCCGGTGATGCTCTCCATCTTCGTGGCCGTACTGGGTGCGCTCCTCGGCCTCCGCTACTGGGGCATCTACACGACGGGTTCGCCGTTCCCGCTTTCGGTGTACGCGCAGCTCGGTCTCGTGCTGCTCGTCGGCCTTGCCTCGAAGAACGCGATTCTCATCGTCGAATTCGCGAAGGACAAGCACGAACAGGAAAACTGCTCGATCGTCGAGGCGGCCGGTTCCGCGGCGGGCGAGCGTCTGCGCGCGCTTCTGATGACCGCGCTCACGACGTTGCTCGGTACCTTGCCGATGATGATTGCGAAGGGCGCCGGCGCGACCAGCCGTCACCATCTCGGTACGACGGAGTTCTGGGGCATGGCGGCGTCCGTCGGCATCGGCATCCTGCTCGTGCCGGGACTCTACGCGCTCTTCCAGACCTGGCGTGAGTGGATCAAGGGCATTATTCTCAAGGATCGCAGTGCGAGCAATAAGTAAGGGTACTTATCAAATGAAGAAGATTCAGATTGTGATGTTGGCCGCGTCGGCCGCGGGTTTCTGGGCGGGCTGTTCCAGCCTGCCGAGCGTAGGGCCGAACTACGAAGAGCCGAAGTACGACCTTCCGTCGAGCGCCGTGCCGGATGCCGGCTATCCGACGACGAACAAGACGGCGTCGGGTGAGTTCAAGCCCGCGACGACGAACGAAGATCCGCGTCTGGTGATCACGGCGGACTCGATCCGTGCGTGGTGGGCGCAGTTCAATGACGCGACGCTCACGAACCTCATCGGCCACGCGGTGTCGAACAACCTCTCCTACCTGATCGTGCAGGAGCGTCTGCTGCAGGCGCGTTGGGCCGTGGTGGGCAGCAAGGCGGCGTTCCTGCCGAATGTTTCGCTGGACGGCACCTATACGCGCAGCGGGGCGCATCGCTTCACGAGCCAGCGGTGGGGATCGGGCAAGAACTCTCATGGCAACCACTGGAACAGCGGCTTTGACGCGACGTGGGAAATCGACATCTTCGGCGGTACGCGTCGTGCGCTGGAAGCGTCCGAGGCGATGCTCGATGCGGCCCAGTGCAACGTGGATGCCGCGTGGGTGTCGCTGTCGTCCGAAATCGGCCGCCAGTACATCACGCTGCGTACGGCGCAGGAGCGTCTGCGCGTGGCGCGCGCGAACCTCAAGCTGCAGGGCGAGACGTACGACATTCTGAAGTCGCGTCTCGATTCCGGCATCGGCGACGAGCTCGCGGTGAATCAGGCGAAGTACAATGTGGAGCAGACGCGTGCGACGATTCCGAATCTGCTCGCGGAAGAAGAAGTGTGCAAGAACGCGCTGGCGATTCTTGTGGGCACGACGCCGGGTCAGCTGCACGCGGAACTCGAACCGCTGTCGGACCGCGACTGGGTCGTGGCGCCGCAGCGTCTCGCCGAGATTCCGCTGAATCTCGTGCGCAGCCGCCCGGACGTGCGCGCGGCCGAGCGCGCGCTCGCGGCGCAGTCCGCGAACGTCGGCGTGGCGCGCAGCTACCTCTTCCCGAAGTTCTACATCAACGGTTCGCTCGGGCTCGACAGCGTTGAAACGGCGAAGTTCTTCCGCCGCGATTCGTTCCTGGCTTCGATCGGGCCGAGCTTCAGCTGGCCGATCTTCCAGGGCGGCAACCTGATCGCGAACATGAAGAAGGAAGAGTCGAAGATGAACGAGGCGGCGCTCAACTACGAGCTCGCGCTGATGACGGCATTGGGCGAAACGCGCAATGCCTACAGCGCCTACACGCAGGAATATCACCGCTATCAGTCGCTTCAGGGTGCCGTGAAGGCGGCCCGCGCGGCCGTGGATATTTCGAACGACTTGTACAAAAACGGGTTGAAAGACTTCAACAACGTGTTGGATGCACAGCGTTCTTTGCTGTCCCTGGAAGAGTCTCTGGCCGTCAGTCGCGGCACGATTACGCTCGATCTGATCGCCCTCTACAAGGCACTTGGGGGTGGAGTTTCACTTTAAGTCAAGAGGTATGTGAAAAATTTTTTTCGATTTTATCGTGGACAAATCGACGAAAATACATTATGCTTATTACCCGTGAAGGCCCACAGTCGGTTGGCAGCTTTCCGAAACATGTTGTGAAAGAGGTTTAAAAAAGATGAACAAGGCTTTACATGCGCTCGTTTACGTGATCCTGGCGGTCTCGGCTGCCTCGCTGTATTTTGAGTACAATCTGTATGGGAAGAAGGAGTTGTTAAAGGACCGAAACCGTCAGCTCGAGGATACGCTGGCGACACTCTCGAAGACAATCGAGAAGGTCGACCCCGCGAAGCCGGCGACTGTCGAGGAGGCCCGCAAGGACGTCTCCCCGATCGAAGCGAAGGCTGTCGAGACGCCTGAGACGGAGAATCTCCTCGAGGACTATCCGCAGCAGCTCGAAGATCAGAATCTCGAGAAGGTGAACTGGAAGGACGCGGAGCGCATCCAGTCGCGCCAGCTCTACAAGCTCGATGCGGAAGGCAACAAGATTCCGGATCCGGCCAATCCTGGTGACTTCGTGAAGAAGGGCCCGGGTACGGCGCAGGAAGTGCTCGACAAACTCGTCGACCGCGCGAAGGCGCAGCAGACGGCGCTCAACAATACGCGTGCTGAACTGGCGACGACTCGCACGAAGCTCCAGAATCTCGTGACGGCGTTCAACAAGCTGCCGCCGGAGATGCGTCAGGACAAGATCACGATCGAGGAGAAGAAGAAACAGATCTCCGACCTCGAAGCGAAGAAGGCCGAGCTGGAGGAGAACATCAGCAAGCTGAAGACGCAGATTGAAGACCTCAACTCCGAAATCAAGTCTGTGAAGGAAGAGCTCCAGACGCAGAAGGACGAGACGGAGGCCGTGAAGGAAGAGCTCGCCAAGAAGGAGAAGGTCGTCGACCAGCTCAAGAAGCTCCTGCAGGACATAAAGAACCGCGATCCGGGCAGCGGCCATCAGTCGGCGGCGGGCACGAACGTGACGGCCGGCAACAAGGGCAAGATCGTCGACATCAACACGCAGTTCATGTATGCGGTGATCGAGTTCTCGGATGAGGCGATGAAGGAACTGCTCGGGCCGGAGCGCACGGGCATCCTCCCGCAGCTCGAAATGGGCATCCGCCGCAAGGGCTTTGCGGGTCCTGCCGGTGAGTTCGTCGGTCGTGTGCGTCTGCGCCAGAGCGTCGCGGGCAAGAACCTCGTGATTGCGGACGTGCTGGGCGACTGGCAGCAGGCCGAAGCCATGAAGGGCGACGATGTGTTCAGCGAATAAGTCTGCGTGGTCGTGGGCGCTCGTGTTGGCGGGTGCCCTCGGCCTCGGTCTTCTGGCGGGATGCATTGCAGATTCGGCGGAAGACACCGACCTGCCCTGGTCGTCGAATAAGAGCTGGGAAGGTTTAGGGCCCTTGCCCTCGATGATGACTGATCGATATGATTGAGAACCAAGAGTTCATTCAAAACGAAGCTGGCGTCCGGTTGGACGCCGCTTTGTTTTCGCGTTATCCCACCTCGTCGCGCGCGTTCTGCCGTGAGGCGTGTGCGGAAGGGAGCGTGCTTGTGGACGGACGCCCCGCGATCAAGGGACTCAAACTGAGGGGTGGTGAAACGATCCGTGTGGTGTCGCTTGCGGAGATGAGCGACAATCGCGTGACGCCCGACCGGTCCGTCCGCGTGCAGCCGATTTTCGAAGACGGCGCCTTGCTTGCATTCGACAAGCCGGCCGGTCTGCCCGTGCAACCGCTTTCGCGCAAAGAGGTCGGTACGTTGATGAACGGCGTTGTGGTGCGCTATCCCGAGTGTACGGAACTCGGCGATCAACCGTTGATGGCGGGGGCGATTCATCGCATCGATGCCGACACGTCGGGACTCGTTCTCGTGGCGCGTACGGCGGAAGCCTTTGCCAATCTGCGCGGACAGTTCGCCGACCAGACGGTGAAGAAGACCTATCTGGCGCTGGTGGAGGGGTCCGTGGCCGTGGGGGCGACGCTTGAGAACGACCTCATCCACGATCCGACGTTGCCGTTCTGCCGGATGATCGACATTTCGCGTGCGCGCCAGAAAGTGCGTGCGGCGCCGTTGCATGCGGTCACGCAGTATCGGCCGCTCGCGCTGACGCGGTGTGGCAATGAGGAGCGGACGCTGCTGGAAGTGACGATCTACACGGGCGTCACGCATCAGATTCGCGCGCAGCTCGCGTTTGCGGGGTTGCACATCGTGAACGACCGCCTCTATGGCGCGTTTGCCGTCGAAAATCAGACGGGTCACTGTCTTCATGCGCTGGCGGCGCAATTCAACCATCCTCTCTCGGGGGCGCCGACGGAGATCCGAACGCGTTATCCGGCGTGGGCCGCATCGATCGTCAACTGCTGACTGGAGTGAGCCCATGCACCCGACGCGCTATACGTGGAAAAGATTCTGGTTGGCTCTGGGAGGAGCGGCTTTTTTTGCGTTCGCGGGGTGGGGTGTACGGATGGCGGAGGACAGCCAGCTTGGATACACGAACGACACGTCCCTTTGGATATTTGCGATTTCGGGTCTCTTCGCCTATTACGCATTGATCGTGTGCATTGTGCGCTGGCGTATGAAGCGTGCGGGGGTCAAGCCGCCGCGTCCGGGTTATTGGGATTGACAAAGGGGAATCTCCCATGAAGTTCATTGTTACGGCAGGTCCCACGCGTGAATATCTCGACCCGGTTCGTTTCCTTTCGAATCCGTCGACGGGACGGATGGGCTTTGCTGTGGCGCGGGCGGCTGCGCGGGCCGGACACACGGTGACGCTCGTGGCGGGACCTGTTGTGCTGAAGACGCCGAAGGGGGTCGACCGCGTGGACATTGTTTCGGCGCGTGATCTGCTGGCGGCTGTGAAAGCGGCTCTACTGGCGGCGGCGAAGGGGACAGACCCCGTGGCGCTCGTGATGACGGCGGCGGTGGCGGACTGGCGGCCGGCGGTGTGTGCGGATGCGAAGATGAAGAAGTCCGAGATGGATGGCACGTTGAGACTCGTGCGTAATCCCGATGTCCTCAAGACGCTGAACGGGGCGTTGAAGGAGGGTGAAATCTGCTTGCGTCGTCTCGTGCGCGTGGGGTTTGCCGCGGAAACGGGGGCTCCGGCTGCGGAGGCCGCGCGTAAATGCCGTGAGAAGGGACTCGATCTCGTGGTGGGCAATAACGTGATGGAGAAAGGCTGCGGATTCGGCACGACGACGAACCGTGTGACGCTGGTTTTCCCGGATGGACGTATCGAGCCGTTGCCGTTGTTGTCGAAAGATGCGGTTGCGCGTCGTCTCGTGGCGTTCTGTGAAAAGGCTGGCGCATGAATCTGCAGGCGGGTGAACGTCTGGGGGCCTATCGGATTCTGCGTCTCTTGGGACGCGGCGGGATGGGGGCCGTGTATGAAGCCGAGCATGTGGAGTTGGGAACGCGGCGGGCGCTCAAGGTGTTCACGCGTCCGGGCGATGCGCCCTTGTTGACACGGTTCTTGGCCGAGGGGCGTTTGTTGGCGCGCTTGGCGCATCCGCGGCTCGTGCGCGTCTATGATCTCGGCGTGGACGAGGCATCGTCTCTCGCCTGGTTCGCCATGGATCTTGTGCTTGACGCTTCCGGGGCGCCGTGTACCTTGGAGGATGCGCGGCGCGCGGGGCAGGTGACAGAGTCTCAGGCGGCGGCCTGGTATGTCGATCTGCGTGAAGCGTTAACCTATATACACGAACAAGGGGTGACGCATCGTGACGTGAAGCTGGGAAATGTGCTGGTGGACCGCGAAGGACATGCCGTTCTTTCGGATTTCGGCGTGTCGCGCATTCTCGATCCCGTGTTGCGGTCCGCCGCCGGACTCTCCACCACGGCGACCTTTTCCGATGCCGCTGCGCTCGCGCGTCCAGTTCTCGGCACATTGGGGTATCTGGCACCCGAAGTCCGGGCGGGCGAAGAGGCGACGCCGGCTTCGGACCTCTATGCGTTTGGCATCTCGATGTTCCGGCTCCTCACCGGTATCTGGTACGAACCCGGTACAGACGTTCTCGCTTTGCTCGAACCCTTTGAGTACAACTGGAGCGAAATCCTCCCGCCTCTTCTTGCCACCGATGCGTCCACGCGTGCCTTTCAGGGGACAGACCCCGCACCCCGTCCGTCCGCACACCCGCTTCGCGCCGTCTGCCGCCTGGCGCTGGGCGCTCTCGTTATAGTTCTCATTGGTACGCTTGCGGGGTGGGCTTGGTTTGGGTTGAAGAAGCATAAAACTTATACTTTTGAATCTCTTTATGGTGTTCCGCCAAATTATATTGGTGAAAACGAGACAGGGGAAGGAGGTCGGGAATGAGTGCGTTTCCAGAGACTTCCGCGACCTTGCTCGCGCGGTTGGCGGCCCAGGCGACAGGCGAGGACGAGGCGGCTTGGACGCGGTTCTTTGAACTGTATGAACCGGCCATTGTCCAGTTCGTCAAGGTCCGCAGATTCTCGCAGGACCCTGACGACGTGGTGCAGGAAGTCTTTATGCGTTTGGTCGACGTGTTGCGGGCGGGACGTTTTCAGGTAGGCAAAACGCCGTTTCGGGCCTATTTGGCGACATTGATCCGCAATCAGCTCGTTTCGATGCATCGGTCTGAAGTGGCGCGTGGGGAAGGGCGCACCGTGCCGTATGAGGACGACCTGATTGCCACGCCCGAGCAGACCGCCGAGCTGCTGGACCTCGACTGGCGTCTCGCGCGGCGACGGGCCGCGATTGAACATGTGCTGACGCGTACGGCGGTGTCGGAGCAGTCGAAGGCGGTCTACCGTCGATATGCGGTAGAAGAACGCCCAATCGGCGAAGTTGCGCGAGAATTCAAACTTACGCGTAATGCCGTCAGTCAGATCAAAACGCGGCTCGACCGCCTTGTGGCGGCGATCGAGAAGGAGATCGGCGAATGAACGGGTCAGGACAAAGGGGTCTGTCCCCATTCAAGGCGTGCCTAAGGGGGCTGTTACCATTGAGAACTATAGCGGGGGCCTTTCTGAGGGGGCTGTTACCATTGAGAACTAGAGAGGGGGTCTTTCTGAGGGGTCTGTCCCCATTTGGAAGGTGGGCGAGAGGGGGACTGTCCCTTTTGTGCGTCTTGATGGTCGGTGAGGTGGGGGCGTTCACGCGGGAACAGCTGGTGAAGGCCGAGCCACAGGTGCGTGCGGCGACGGAGGATCTCATTGAGGCCTTGCAGAAGGGCAAGATGTCGCCGGCGGAAGCGGCGGAGGAATCGCGTATTCGGGCGAGCCAGACGGTCTCCGGTGCCGAGTCGTACTTGCTCCTTCAGGGGGCGTTTCGTCTGTTCGTCCAGGCGGGCGAATATCTGCGGATTGTCGAGGTGGCGCGGCATATGCAGTTGCGCGGGTTCTCGTCGCGTTCGCTCGTGACATTGATCGAAGGGGCGCTGGAGCCTGTCCCCCGCGGGGTCGATGTGGGCGAGCTCGAGGGGTGTCTGCGGGCGTTGAAGGACGATGCGGCGCGGTCGCAGAAGGTGGCAACGGAACGGTGGGTGGAGGCGAAGCTGGCGTCGCGTACGTCGCGCGGGGGACAGTCCCCCGACGAGACAATACTCGATCTGCTCGCCCGCGTGCGGACGACGTCGCAGAAAGACCGCGTCCTCTTTCGTACGATCGTGCGGTGTCCGCTGGGTCCCAACGGGGAAGACGGCTTCCCCGTGTTGCCGCCTGCCGGCGGTACGAAGGCGACTTTGGCGGACGAACTCGCGCAAGGTGCTGCCTCGGGCGGCTTTACGATGCGCGCGCATGGGCGGCTGCGGCTTTTGACGCGGACCGAGCCGCTGGGGACCCTCAAGCCGATCGGGGACATCTTCGGGGCTGGAAAGGCTTCGGAGACGGCGCGTCAGTTGAAGCGCATTCGCATCGGATTCGTGGCATTCGACGAGAACGAACCTCTCGATGAAGCGCTGGAGCGATTGTTTCTGACGGTGTCGGACTATGCGGCGGAACTGGATGTCGATTTGATTCTGCGGTCGCATCCCGATGGGCGCTTCCCGTTGATGCGTACGGCCCGTATGTCGGATACGACGCTGTACGACGCGTTCGACCTTGCTTGCCGGTCGGCAGGCGCCGCGTTTGAGATCCGCGGCGGATGCGTCCTCGTCCATCCTATCCGATAGGGCCCTTGGGGCCTGTCCCCGAGAGGGTCTCGTCTTTCTTCGTAAAATATTTTCATTTTCCGTGTCATTCTCTTTCCCCGTTTGCGTGTTAGTCGCTGGAGGGAAAGAAAATGAACATCACGGAAAATAGATTGACGAAAATCGTCCGCGGGCTTCGGCGGCCACCGACTTCGCGCGAATACAAAGAGGCCCGCATCGAACTGGAACGGCTGTCGGCGCCGCTGGTGGCGTTTCTCGTGCCGTGTCTTCTGGTGACGGTCCTGTTTGTGGTGACTGCCGTCGGGGAACGTCCTTCTCGCAAATCAATCGAGATTGTGACAGTACCCAATGATGTGACTGAAGACGTTCCGCCGCCACACGATGTGCCGGACGATCCGCACGACATTACAACAGAGGTTGAGATCGACATGCCGGTCAATATCCCCGTGGACATTCCGAAACCAATGCCGGTGACGACAACGACGCCGACAGAGTCTCACGTGGACCCCTTGCCCGGCGCGGAGGCATTGGCGGCGGTTTCGCCGATTCGCATCAACGTACCGGGGGGATTCGGTGGACGCGGCGCCGCGGCCCGTCGGAGCGCCACCGGCGGGCGGGGGACGACCGGCGGTAACAACGAGACGGAACGGGCGGTGATGAAGGCCCTGCGCTGGCTCAAGAAGACGCAGCAGTCGGATGGTTCGTGGACGGGAAGTTCGCCGGCGGCGATGACGGGATTTGCCGTGTTGACCTACCTGGCACATGGTGAAACACCGCAGTCGCCGGAATTCGGAGAAACCGTGAAACGTGCGGTCGACTATCTCATGGGTGGATTGCATGAGGCTGGGGGAACCTTCAAGATCCGCGGCAGCGACGGGAACGAGTATGCGTTTCTGATTGCCACCTACGCACTCTGCGAAACCTACGGGATGACGCGCAATCCGAATGTCAAGGAGGCGGCGGAAAAAGGACTGGCGCGGATCATTCGGGGACAGTCCCCCACGGGCGGGTGGGACTACAAACTTCATGCGGCGTCCACCCGGGACGACCTTTCGTTCGGCGGGTGGGCCTTGCAGGCGCTCAAGGCGGGACACATGGCCGAATTGAAGGTCGAGGGTCTTGACGCGGCGCTCAAAAAGGCGGTTCGCTACCTTCGGGTGCGGGCGTTCAAAAACGGCGGTTTCGGCTATTGCGCGGGGAACAATCCGAACGGTTTGACGGGCACAGGCTGCCTGGCGCTGCAACTGCTGGGCGAATACCAGTCGAAAGAGGTGCGGTCGGCTCTTGACTACATGCGGCAGTGGGGACCCAGCTGGGAGAAGCATCCGGGCGGAGGAAATCCGCAGTACTATTCGTACTATGCGACACAGTGCAAGTACCAGGCGGGCATGCGCAAGGGAGCGGCCAATCCTGATTTCATCGCTTGGAAGAAGTGGAATGTGGCGATGCGTGACACGTATCCCAAATATATGGTGACACCTCCCGAAACGATCCCCGATGTGAAGGGACGTCCGTGTGAAATCGGCTATTGGCAGAACAAGGACGCCTACCACGATCGGGTGATGGGCACCTGCCTCTGCGCGTTACAGCTGATGGTCTACTATCGCTATCTGCCGACGACGTCGCTCAAGGCGACGGAAGAAACCCCCGAACTTGGAGACGCATTCAAAGACGGGTCAGACGTTCACGTGACAGTTGACATTTGATCAAAATCTTTGCGTTGACATGCGGCGGTAAATGTCCTAAAATGGAGCAGTGTTAAATCACCTAAAGGCACTCTCCATGAAAAAACTTCTTGTTTCCTTTGCCGCTTCCTGTTCGCTTTTCCAGATGCTCTCGGCCGGCGAGGCCTTGACGGGCGACCATTTGACGCGTGACCCGGATGCCGCTGCCGCGAAGCGCCTGGCCGATCAATGGCGCGCAGCGCGCGTGAATCCTGTTTTCCCCCTGCCGCCGCTCGCACCGCGGAACGCGCCGCTGGCCGTTTCGGGAACATGCTTCTATGTTTCACCGAACGGTTCGGATGCGAACCCGGGGACGCGCGAGAAGCCCTTTGCCACACCGCAGCGCGCGCGCGCCGCCGTGCGCGCGCGCCGCACGAACGGCGCCTTGCCGGCGGGTGGCGTGACCGTCTTTTTCGCGGGCGGCACGTATGCCCTTTCGGAAACGATCGCTCTCACGCGCGAAGATGCGGGTACTCCTTCTGCGCCGATTCTCTGGTGCGCCCTCCCGGGCGAAACGCCGATCTTCGAAGGCGGGTTCGTGGTCAAGAACTTTGCCCCGGTCACCGACCCCGCCGCGCTCGCACGTCTGCCTGAAAACGCCCGTGCCGCCGTGCGCGTGGCGGACCTCGCGGCGGCCGGCTATCCCCACGCCCACGCCGCCGTGCCGCCCTACGGTTATATGACGGGCGACTATGGCGTATTGATGCAGCCCGACGGCACCCTCGCGAAGACCCCCACGGTGCGGGGCGCCATCACCGAATGCTATCTCGGCGACCGCCGCCTCCTGCCCGCCCGCCATCCGAACACGGGATGGGACGTCTTTTCGAGCGGTGATGTGAATCGCAACACCATCTCCGTTTCGCGCACCGACTGGTCGCGCTGGGCCGCCGAGCCGGACCTCATGATCACCCTCTATCCCACCTGGCTTTGGGGCGATTGGTCTGTTCATGTGGCCGCGCTCGATCCTGCCCACGGTACGCTCACCCTCACGCCCCACACGCCGGACTACCGTCTCCATCACTACCATCCCAACTATCCGTACTTCCTCCACAACGCCCTTGCCGCGCTTGACGCGCCGGGCGAATGGTACATCGACCGTACGACCGGTCGCCTCTACCTGTGGCCGCCTGCGGATCTTCCTGCCCACGCGACCTGTGTGCTCGGCCGGGTCGACGTGCCTTTCCTCACGCTTGATGGTGTGACGGATTTCGAACTCCGCGGATTCGTTTTCCAGCACGGGCGCGGAAACGCGATCATGGGTCGCAACCTCACGCGTGTGACGCTCGCCGGCAACGTGGTGCGTCGCTTCGGCATCTCGGGTTTCACGCTCTCCGACTCGCATCAGGTCACGCTGCGCGGCAATGTGTTCGACATGTTCGGCAATGCGGCCCTCCTCTTCACGGGCGGCGACCGGACGACGCTCACGCCGGCGGACTACATTGTGGAGAACAATCTCTTCTCGCGCTCCGGCCGCCGGAAGCGCACCTATGCCCCCGGCATCAACGGCCTCGGGTGCGGCATGACGATTCGCCACAACCATTTCCACGACATCCTCTCCTCCGCCATGCGCCTCGACGGCAATGATTTCGTGGTGGTTTCGAACCTCGTTGAACGCGTGGTCACGGAATCGGACGACCAGGGCGGCGGCGAATCCTGGGGCAACCCCACCTTCGCGCTGCGTTTCGTCCACAACATCTGGCGCAACATCGGCAGCGGCGGCAAGTGGACCCCCTGCGGCCAGGCGGGCATTCGTCTCGACGATGCGATCTCGAGCACGTTCATCTACGGCAACCGCTTCGAGAACTGCAGCTTCGGCAATTTCGGCGGCGTGCAGATCCACGGCGGCCACAACAACACGGTGGACAACAACCTCTTCACCGGCTGCCCGCGTGCGATCTCCTACACGCCTTGGAATTCCGCCCACTGGAAGAACTTCGTGAGCCGCCCCAACATTTTACCCTTCTTCACGAACGCCGCCTACACGGCGCGCTATCCGAACTTCGCGACGCTTCCCACCGCGCCCGCGCCGAACCGCTTCACGCGCAACATCGTGGTGGGCCAAACCGCGCCGCACGGTTCAGCCCCCGCCGCGAATTGCGTCTGCAACGTGAGCTTCAGCGCGAAGCCGAGCGACGCCCAGCTCGCCGCGCTCGGGTTCCTCGATCCGCTGCCGCCGGAATCCGCCATCGGTCCGCGCGAGGACGATCCGTTCCTGCGGCAGGCGCGCGTCGCCCTTCAAGTACTTAAAACCACCGAGAAATGAGGTTCGTCATGATTAGATCAGTTCTTCATCGATGTGCAGTTGGGCTGGGTGTGCTGGCCCTTGTGGGAAGTGCCGTTGCCGCCGAGCTGAATGGCGGGGCCATTGTCACGCGGACAGCGCTTCGAAATGCGCCGAGCGTCTTTGCCGAGAAGGGGAAGGGACGCATTGCGTTCCTGGGCGGCTCGATTACGGAGGGGAACTACTTCCGTCCCATCGTGCAGACGGACCTCCAGCAGCGCTTCCCCTCGGCGACGCTCTCCTTTACGGTCGCCGGACTCTCCTCGACCTGTTCGACGTCGGGCGCGTTCCGCTTCCAGGAGGACATCCTGGCGAAAGGCGTGCCGGATGTGCTGTTCGTCGAGTTTGCGGTGAACGACGACCAGGACGGCTTCGGCGGACACTCCTATGACGACTGCGTGCACGGCATGGAGGGTATTGTGCGTCAGGCGCGTCGGGCTAATCCGAAGATGGACATCGTCATGATCCTCTTCACCAACGCCAATGAGCTGTCGCTTGTGCGGCAGGGACAGCCCCCCGTACCGTATGCCGGCCATCTCGCCGTGGCCGAACATTATGGCATCCCCACGATCAACGTGGCGAAGGCTCTCGTGAATGCGGAAGCCGCCGGTACGTTCTCCTGGCAGGCCTATGGCGCGGATTGCCATCCGAATGCGGCGGGCAGCCAGTTCGGCGCCGACCTCGTGAGTACGCTCCTGACCGACCAGGGCTGGGGCTCGACGACTCCGACGGCGGCCGCGTATACGCTCCCCGCGCTTCTTGATGCGGGGTCCTGGGATCGCGGCTGCTGGATCGATCCGATGTCCGTGACGCGCGGCGCGGGCTGGAATTTCTCCACGCCCGACTGGGCCACCCTCACCGGCTGTCGGTCCAACTATGTGGGGCAGGACATTCTCTGGTCCACGACGCCTGGAAGTACGTGCTCGTTCAAGTTCACCGGCACGGCCATCTCGGCCTTCATTCTTGCGGGCAAGGATGCGGGCATGCTGGAAATCTCCGTCGATGGCGACGACTTCGTCGCCTACGATCTCTATTCGTCCTACAGCAGTTCGTTGCAGTATCCCTACACGCGCGTGTTCCGCCAGGGTCTGGCGGATGGCGAGCACACCGCCGTGTTTCGTGTCGGCGCTTCGAAGAACGGCGCTTCCACCGGCACGGCCGTGCGCCTCTTCCGCGTGGGTGTGAACGGTATGCCCGATGTGGCGCGTCCCGTGGTCTCTACGAATGGTGTCGTGTGGGCGCAGCCGCGGGATGTCGCCGGGGATGCGGATGTGGTGACGCAGGGCGTCCTGCGCTATGCCTATGGTGTCATGCCGAGCAATTTCAAGGGGACAGGAGACTTCGTCATCGGCGGTATGACGGTCAATGGCGTCTACTTCCCGGGCCACTCCACGGGCACGGCTGCGCGAGGCGAAGATCTGACGTTCACCGGCTTCACCGGATCCTACAACAATTCGGCCCAGGCCTGGGCGGGTGGACTTGCAACATCGTCGACGCTCACCGTGTTCTACAAGGCGCTTCTCGGGTGTGGCATGCTTTCCTCGACCGTGGGCGGTACGGGAACGATTACCTTCAGGCGTTTGGTTCCGGGGCGGCGTTATCTCATCCAGCTCTGGTGCAATCACGGGACCACGGCCTTGAGCGGCGAAAAGGTCACGATCGACGGTGTGGCCAATCTCACGACGGGCGATCCCGATGGCGCGGCACGTGGGCAGTACGTGACGGGCACGTTCCGGGCGAAAGACACGACCCTCACCATTTCCATCAAGGGCGATTCGTCCGGGCCGTTCTTCAACGCCGTGCAGTTGCGCGACATCTCGCCCGATGCGCCCATCGCGTGGGGCGCGGCGAAGGATTGCACGGCCGATGCCGATGTGGAAACGACCGGCGTGCTGCGTTATGCCTATGCGGGCAACGCGGTGACGATCAATGGCGTGCCGTTCGCCGG
>JAKSOY010000112.1 GCA_024405255.1 Kiritimatiellia bacterium | reverse complement strand
CAGCTTCCCCAGCCCGCGCCGAAGTCCCGCGCATCCTCCCACACCGTCGCATGCGCCGGCATCGTGAACGTCGTGGCAGCTAGAGCGTTCGAACTCACTGAGACAACGCGCCATTGGTTTGAAATGCTTTCATCCGTAACGAAGGAAACCGCCGGCGGCGGGTTGCCAAGGCGCAAACCTAGCAAGGGGCGTGCAAGCGGATTTGGCGGTGCGTTCGTTCCCGAATCATCTCCTCCGACCTGTTCGACACCATTCGTACCACCCTCAACTTGTCCGACGTCGTTTGTATTTGAAAGGTTGCCGCCGACTTGCTGCGTGTCGTTCGTCTTTGCACCTGCGACATGAACGCTCGTCACGACCATTCCGCCGATGATGAGTGAGCCGGCAAGCGACACCGCTGTAACGCATTTCACTCCACCGGAGACAACCTTTGCCCCACGCGAAACGACGTAGGCAACGACTCCCGTACCCACACCAGCGGCACAAACGTAGGCAGTGTTGAAACAAATTGATTGAATGCCCTCGATCATAATTGACGCCCCCTATTATTTACTGTCTCAAGAAGCCATACGCCTGCTGTGCCATCTCAACCGATCCATATATGGAACAATATACCTAAAGCCCTTCTATCCCTTAAATCAAGAGACCGTCTTCCGCCAATTTTTTCTCGACATCTACCCAAGGCTTTTTCAGATGAGTGGTTATATCTGTCACCAATTTAAAAACAACTTCGTCATCAATCGGCTTTAGCTGTCCTTTACGACTCCCCTTCCGAAGGATATACACCTGATCAACCCTTGAATAAGCCGGAATAAACGATCTGTCTATCTCATAAGTCTCTGCAACAATCCCAAACATCGTATACGGGTTGCCCGCCTTCAATTTTTCGGCGGTTGCCGCTGCCCCCTCAAACATCGTCTTGTCAACATACGTCTTGCATTCGACCGCCACCACGGGAACGCTCGTCACGATGGGAGCACTTTCGTCCATGCGGATTTTCACATTTCGATAGATTGCAAAGTCCTGATCTTTTACATTTATGCCTAAAGAAGGAGCGACGGCAAATGACGCAAAATCCTTCCCATAGAAATAGAGGTTGGCATAAGCTTTGACCGAACCTATTTCTATGTTCGCGTCTGGAACTTCCTTCAAACACTCAGAGACTGCATCATGAAGCAAGATGGCCAGAAACTCTTCAAGAACCATCGACCTGAACTTCGACTGCGCGCTAAACACATCATCTACTTTTACTTCATGCGAAGCGTCATAGTCACTAAAGAAGTCATAGTAATCATTCAACAGTTTGACACGCTTTGACACGATCTCTTTCGACGATCCCCGGAGAGCAAGATTACCCGCCAAATATGTCTTATACTGTTCAGCAAACAAATCCAACACCGCAAGTTTCGCTGCGTTTTTCTTCGTCGCGCGTTTCCCCGCGATGTTTTTAGCATGTACCAAATACGGCCTCGTCTCATACGCACTTTGGAGATAGCCGTAAAGAGCATTCTTGTCCTTCATGGAACACCTCACGCTTTGTGTTTAACATTCGAAATGTTTGTGAAATAGCCTTTGATCATTTCTCCCAGCGCCCTTGCCAAGAGCGGAGGGACTGCATTCCCGATCTGTTGATACTGGGACAGATTCTTTTCCCATGACATCGTTGTACGCCTTCCGCAAAACACATATCGATCTGGGAACGACTGGAGCCGTGCGCCCTCTCGCGCAGTATAATTTCGATCACAAAATGGATGGACAAAATTACTTTGAAAACTTGCCGGCACGGTCGGTGACGGACGATCAGGAAACGGCCTCATGTTGTTTTGCGAATAGACCTTTCCGCTAATAACAGATGCATCACCGCGTTTGCGCTGCATGTGCTCTTGAGGCACGTCAGCAGCCGATTCTCCATACTTGATGACATGGAAACGCGCAACAAGCCGCTTCGTGTGCCGCATGGCGACATGATTGCGAACCGAATCCGACCCGGCCCGACACCAAATCTGGTAGTCATTCGTCGGTTCCGCGACATAGGGCATGTCTTCAGAACCTTCACAAGCCTGTATTTCTGGCAAGTCGGAAATCGTCTGCCGAATGGTAATCGGATGTTCTGCCGTTGTTTTGACTGGTGACAGCAAATCAGGATCAAAAGGATAATCGTCCCGAATTCCCACAAAGAAAACACGTTGACGAGCCTGTGGCACTCCAAAATTGGAAGCATCCAATTGCATCACTTTCACATTATAGCCAAGTCCTTTTGCGACTGACACAACAACGTCTTTAACCGGCTCTCCGACCTTCGTCACGGACGACAATATTCCCAACACATTTTCCATGACAAAGAATGACGGCTTAAAGTCTTTGACAAATCGCATGTAATCCATGAACAGACTATTCCGAGGGTCCTTGGGATCGCGATCTCCTGACAGCGAAAACCCCTGACACGGCGGTCCCCCGATAATACCGAATACTTCGCCAAGGTCGGAATACTTCTCCCTTGGCTGCAAGATTTTTGTAATGTCTCCTGTTATGACATTTACACCTGGGCGATTATGAGCATAGGTTTCCGATGCCCACGCATCCTTCTCGACCGCAAGTACTGGATGGAACCCAGCAAGTTCAAACCCTAGGCTCATTCCCCCGCAACCCGCAAACAAATCAATGATCGGCGTGTCTTGTCGACAAATAGCTTCGGGCGTCGCACAATGCATTTCAATGCCTGGATTTAAAATCGACATGAACTCCAACTGTACCGCCGCCTCGCAAACCTGAAGCTGTCCAGAAGGGATTCTGGCCAGATCCGAAGGCAAATAATGGACGAGCGGCGTGAACTCGCCATCCATCTTAAACTGTTCAACAGCCTTTTTAACCTTGGTGGAACGCCCACCGAAATCGGCTACGCGGGCAATCACAAACTGCCCGACTTCTGCCGAGCCATAGTCGAGCGACATCACCTTGAAAACATAATAGGCTGCGTTCTTCGACTTTCCCAACTTGGCGTACGACGGATGTGCTGCCAAGAACTCATCCCGAGACATCCTGCTGACGAATTCCGCGACAAACGCATGACGTGTCGACTTCACGTCCGCATAGAGCCACAGTTCCTTGATCTTGCCGCACATCTCGTCCGTCAACTCGTCACCATCCTTCACCGGATAGTTGTAGACGCCGTTCTTCTTGATCCACGCGAGCTGCTTTTCCTTATATGTTCCAACCAAGACAATGCCACACTTTTCTACACCGTCCTTTTCGGGCAACGCTTTCGTTTTTTTCACCTTCACAAGTTTCCGTGCCATTTCAACACCTCTAAATTTTAACCTTATTTCGCCGAACGCGCGGGCAGACACGGCGGAGTTTCGGCGGGGCGCGCGAAGGTGCTGTCGGCGTCGAGGCCGAACTCGCGTTGGTAGCGCTTGAACTCTTCCGCTCCGCCCCCCCAGGCGCGCGAGGACGGGAAGATGTTCTTGCCGGACTTCTTCTCGCGCGCGTTGAGATGGTACTCGGCAAATTTGCCTTCGGGAATCCAGTAGACGTTGTTTGTCATCACGAGTCCGTCGCGCCAGTCGTTGAAGAAACGGATGCAACGGTCCGTCGTGCGGATGAAGCGGTTGTTGCGCACGACGAAGTTCGTCGTGGGCGCGGCGTTGTCGTAGAACATCAGATGCGCGCCGTTCGGATCTGGACGCTGCGCGTGGCCCCAGCCGAAGCCGGCGTCAAGGCACGTGTTGCCTTCGAAGAGGATGTTGCCGGTCCGGCTCGTCGGGTCGTGGTTCCAGTACTCGAAACTGTATTCGGCCTTCTCCACGAGATTGCTGCGCCAGATGATGTCCGTCTCCGTGCGCGGGCTGTCCTTCGTCTGGTTCGTGAGCGCGGCATCGTAGATCTGCCACACGTGATTGCACTCGACGAGATTGTTGTGGCACTCGCCCCAGAATTCGATTCCGTTGCCGTAGCGCACGGGGCTCGTCGGACGCCCCGCCGCATCCTTGTGCCAGTATTGGAGGCCCCCGCCGATCCAGCAGACGTCGCAGTTACGGATCGTGATGTTCCGCGTATTGCCGCCGCCGATGCCGTGGGCCGCGCCATAGCGCAGGTGGAGTCCGTCGTACGTCACATCGCGACACCCGCCCTCGTCGACGATGTGACGCGTGAGCGCGAGTTCGATCGAGTCGAACGCCACACCCGGATTCTGCGGATAGCGCACAAACACGCGTTGCGACGCCGCGTTGTACCAGAAGTCGAGATCGTCGTTCTTTGTAACCGTCCGGCCCCAGGTCGGCGTCGTCGCCGTCACGGCCCAATCGGGATTGTCCCACTTCTTCACGCCCCAGCGGGCGCCGTGATTGCAGATGAAGATGCCGACATCGCACGGGATCCCCGGTCGGGTCGCCCACACACGGTCGCCGACCTTGGTCCAGTCCTCGGGACGGCTCCGGTCCAACGACCCCTGCAGAATCGGCTTCGGACCTTCCCCGTAACTACCGTAGAAAACGGGCCAGCCCGGTTCACCGCTCTTGGCGCGCAATTGCCCCCGCCACAGGCCGCCGCACTTGAAGAGCACGCGGTCGCAGGCGCCGAGCGTCAGATTGTTGACGCGCGCGAGAGACTGAATCGCCGTCTCGGGCGACAGACCGTCCGCCGCATCGTTCCCCGCCTGTGCGTCCACATAATACGTCTTGCTGCGCTGGCCGTACATCAGCCGGATGATCGTCGGATCGAGGAAGCAAATGAACGACTTGTGCCCGACCCCGGGGATTTCCAGGAAGTCCATCTGCTTCGCCCAGTCGGGGAAGAGCGCAACATAACGCCGATAGTTGCGAAGCCGCTCGAGCCGACTCGCCCCTTCCGCACGCGCCGTGCGGCCGTTCGCCACATAGCGCCCCGCCGGATCGTTGTCCTCAAGGCCACAGAAGCACAGCACGTGGCGCGATGTGACATTCTTCCACATCATCTCGGCACTCACGGCTTTGACATAACGGATGCTGTCCTTGTTTTCAAGGCCGCAATGCCACTTGTTGTACCCCTTCCAATCGTCGCCCGTCAGCGGCGCAAACGTGCCGTCCTTCTGCGGCCGGCGATCGTCCAGATAGAGCCACGACGAAGGCGAGCCGACCGCAAAGTCGACCGCGACACCGGGCCGCTGCGGCGCCTTGCCGACGGCCACGTAGCGGTTCACGAACTGTCCGCCGGCCGAGAATCCCATCAGCAGCACATGCTTGAGATTGGGGAATGACTTTTTGTCCATCAGTTTCGCGAACACTTCGTCCACCACATCGTAGGCGCACACCGGCCCCGCGTTCACCGAATCGTTGCCCGAAGCCCAGCACCCCTGTTTCCAGCACGCGTAGCCTTTGAAGTCGGACTTCGCGAGCAGATCCTCAAACGGGAAACACGGGACGATGATGTAGGGGGCACGGAGCGTAGGGTACTTGTCCGCCAAGTGCGGACGAATCGAGTACGCGTAGTCGTGCGTACCGCTGGTCACACCATGGATGACAATGACCGCATACTGCGTGTTCGTGTCGCACACGTGCAGATCGTGGTCCGCAAAATACAGAACCGGCCGCGTCGCCTTCCCGGGGATGGACAACGAGAACGGTTTCGCGACGTCGGCACAGATTCCAGCTTGCATCACACTTAACAGCGAAAGCATCGCAAATAGTATTCTTTTCATTTCGATTCACCTCATAGACTCGTTTCTGCCAAATCTTATCAAATCCACCCCACAGCGGTCAATTCATTTTGAAAGAAACAGCAGGGCGACTTTGACCTTGATCGTCCATCAGACCCAACTTAAATCCGTCTTGAAATCTCGAGCGTCGTAGAAGCTATCCGGCATATTTTCAAGGCAAACGGAGTCGTGGAAATACCGTTCGAAGGACGGAGAGACCGTCATGCAATGTCTTTCGTAGACACAATCATCCGCCTCCTCAAGCGCCATCAGGCCTACAACCGGAGAGGCACCGCGAAAATCGATCACGATCGTCTCCACGTCACCCGGACGACTACCTATCGCAAGGAATCCCTGATCCACCAGACCGTCAAAGGCATCATTGAACTTCATCAGGTAATCTGGTTTAAAGAGCCAACCTCCACCGCCTGCCGAGACCTCGCAGGAATACCTCAGCGCGGAAAATGAAGGCCACACCGCCTCTGGAACATGCCGTTCGCGTATCCACCGCTGAAACTGCTGCGCATCAGGAACGGAATCGTCGTCCTTGATCCCCAGGATTTCCAAGGTCGCAGAAATGGACATGTCAAACACCTCTTCCGGCCGTCGTGAATATGCGCCAAACTTCGTCAACAATTCACGGTCCAAGAAGGTGGGGTATTCCGGAATGTCCTGAAAGTCGTAGTCTTCTTCGTCGTCCACCCATGCTTTCCCCTGTCCAAGTTTTCCCGTCTTGCAATCCATGAGGAATGTCGAATAATCCGCAAAACGGCCGAGTATGAAATAGCGTTCAGTGCCAAACTGGTTGGCGGCAAGGAGCTGCGGTTCACTGAAAACGACCCCGTCCACAAAGTAGAGGGGTTTCACGAGACGACAATCCCTGAACACCTGCTTGGCGGAATCCGGCAATCCACGCATCACCAATTCATACAGCAGCAAGTCTGACGAAGGAACGTTTTTGAGCCACTCCATACCATCCATAATCAACACAGTTTAGTGTTGTTTTTCGGGAAGGTTTCGGGCAACCTACCCGATTGTGAAAAAAGCCAACCCGAAAGCAACGAAGACAGTATACCCCATTATCTGTCAGACAGTCAACACCATTCCAACACTGAGTTTACCCCTCATCGAAACTTTTCAATTTTTCCACTTGCGCCGCATCACAGGATATGATACACTATACGCCGTTTTCCAACCACGTTGCCTCGTGGTGTAATGGTAGCACTGCAGATTCTGATTCTGCCTGTTGGGGTTCGAGTCCCTGCGAGGCAACCAATTTTTCGAGGAGTATCCGTGAATCTGCGTTCTCTTTGTTGCGTCACCGGCTCCCTCGTGCTGATTCCCTGTTTCATGGCTGCAGCCGAAGGTGTCTCTTCATCTAATTCGTCCGCCCCCAAGGTTGATGTCGCACAAGCGACCCAAGACTGGACGCGCATCTATGTCGGTGCGCGTCCCTCTGTTTCTGCGGACGGCAAGCAGTTCGTTTTCGAATGGAACGATCGCATCTGGATCGCCCCCACCACGGGCGGCACGGCGCGCGTGCTCGCCGCCGGCGACAATTCGCGCGACAGCTGGCCGGTGCTTTCGCCGGACGGCAAACGCGTGGCGTTTCTCTCCAACCGGATGGATTTGGAAAACCTTTTCGAACTCAATCTGGAAAACGGCAGCCTCCGCCGCGTGACGATCAACTCGAATCCGCCGCGCCCCTACGCATACGCGTCGGACGGCAAGACCTTTGTCACGACCGTCACACGCGACCACGCGGACGACGACCATGCCTCGCGTCTTGCGCTCGTCTCCCCCACCGGCGTTGAAACGGTGCTGTTCGACGCCATGGCGAGCGAACCCGCACTCTCACCGGACGGCACGAAGGTGCTCTTCACGCGCGGAGGCGACAACATCTACCGCAAACGCGCGAAGACCTTCTCGTCCTACGCCGCCGAAATCTGGCTCTACGACATCAAGACCCAAACCTTCACCCTCGTCATCCAGAAGAAGACCGACTCGCGGACACCCCTCTGGGCGCCGGACGGACTCGGCTTCTACTATGTCTCGGGCGACGGCGGCTCGAAGAACCTCCGCTATCATGCGCTCAACCCCGACGCCGAAGCGCAGAAGGCCCTTTCCTACAAGGCCGACTTCGCATTGACCTTCTTCAAGGGCGACAACATCGTGCAGCCCACGATTTCCGCCGACGGCCACACGATCGTCTTCCGCCAGGGCTTCGACTTCTGGCGCCTCGACCTGACCGAGGCCCATCCGAAACCGCAGCTGATCGTGCTGCATCCCGATGCGTCCTGGACGCCCCCGCTCGCCACCACCCGCAACCGCTGGTACACGTCGATCGGCAATCCGGACGGCAACGGCGGCTTTTCGTTCTGCCTGCCCGAAGGCGAAGAAGTGGCCTTCTCCTGCGGCGGCGACCTCTGGGTGATGAACATGAGCGAAAAGGAACCTGTCTGCCTCCACGGCGACACCCTGACGCTCGAACGCGACTGCGCCTTCTCGCCGGACGGCAACGACCTCTACTTCCTGACGGACCACGGTGACGGCACGGACCTCTGGGTCGCGCGCCGCGAAGATCCCAAGAAGCCGTGGACGAAGAACAAGTCCTTTAAGAAGACGCGCCTGCTGGCCGACGGCGTCACGCGCCAGAACATCTCGCTCTCGCCCGACGGCAAGCGTCTGATGTGGCGCGACGGTTTCTCGCGCCTCCACTTCGCCAACACGAACGGCCTCGATGTCGTCGACGGACCCAACATGCCGGCGGACGACGTGTTCGCCTGGAGCCCGGACGGCAAGTGGCTCGCCTGCGGTTTTGCCGACAACCACAAGAACTACGACATCTGGATCGTTTCCACCACGGGGGCGCGTCCGCCCTGCAACGTGTCGCGCCACTTCAAGTGGGACGGCGAACCCGCCTGGAGCGCCGACGGCAAGATTCTCGCGTGGGCCGGTTCCCGCGACGAAGGTACGCGCATCTTCTACTTCTACCTCGACGGCAAGGGCGGCAAGGGTGCGCCGAACGAAATCGACTTCGAGGATATCGAACTGCGCATCAAGACGATCAACACCTCGCGTGCATCAAGTCTGTTCTTCCATTCCTCCGAGCAAAAGCTCGCCTTCAACGACGGTTCTCAGACGTCATACGTCGTCTTCCCGAACGAACTCTCGCCGAAGCGCCTGACGGCGAAACGCGGCGTCGCCCAGCTTTGGGGCACCAAGAAGGACAAAGGCCGTCTGCTGTGGTCCGTCGGCAACAAGCCGGCGCACTATGAATATGTGGCGGACTTCAACGTCTACCCCATCTTCAACCTGCCGGACTACCGCGAACTCCTCGGACGTACCGTCTGGGGCCGTATCCGCGACCGCTTCTATGACGGCAACTTCCACGGTGCCGACTGGGGTGCCATCAAGGCGAAGTACGTGCCGGCCTTCCGCAACGCGACGAGCTGGACGGTCATCCAGCGCATCGTCTACATGATGCTGGGCGAACTCGACGCCTCTCACCTCGGCTTCTATCATAGCGACATCTCGCGCACCGAATGGCAGCCGGGTCCGTTCGGACAGAACTGGCGTGCCATCACCCTGCATCTCGGCCTGCGGTTTGACCCGACCTACGAAGGTCCCGGTCTGCGCGTTCGCGATGTGCTGCATGACGGTCCGGCCGACAAGGCGAACTGCGGTATCAAGCCGGGCGACATCGTGACGGAAATCAACAACAAGAAGACGGATCCGAAACAGGACCTCGCCACCTACCTCACAACCCACGACCAGCTGAAGGTCTCGTTCACCTTCGGGCATCCGGGCGAACCCGCGACCAACGTCGTGCGCGTGAAGGCGATCAACTATTCCGACGCGCGCACGCTCGTCGGCGAACAGTGGATCCGCGCCAACCGCCAGCTCGTGCACAAGCTCTCGAACGGACGCGTAGGCTACGTCTATGTGGCGGCGATGGACCACAAGGAGTTCAAGCGCTTCGAAAGCGAAGTCTTCTCGGAAGGCTACGGCCGCGACGCGCTCATCATCGATGTGCGCAACAACCACGGCGGTTATACGGCCGACCAGATGCTGTCCATCCTCTGCGCGCAGGAGCACTCCTTCGAAGTGCCGCGCAACGGACAGCGCGGCTATCTGATGGGCTACACGGTGCATCCGGTGTGGACCAAGCCGATCGGTGTCATCTGCAATGCGATCACGGGGTCCAACGGCGAAATCTTCACCCACGCGGTCAAGACGCTCAGGCGCGGCATCGTCGTAGGCCAGCCGACCGGTGGTGCCGTGATCGCCACGAACGACCGTCCCCTGCTCGACTACGGCAAGTTCCGCGACGCCGAATTCGGCTGGTTCGTCAAGGACGGTACCGACATGGAAAGCAACGGTGCCGTACCGCACATCCTCGTTCCGCTCACGCCGATCGACGAAGTTCGCGGCGTCGACCCCCAACTTGAAAGAACAGTAAAGGAGCTCCTGAAAAAATGAAACCCACTCTCGTCGTTCTCGCGGCCGGCATGGGATCCCGCTATGGCGGGCTCAAGCAGGTCGATCCCGTCGGCCCTTCCGGTGAAGCCATTCTCGACTACTCCGTCTTCGATGCGCACCGCGCCGGTTTCGGCAAGGTCGTGTTCATCATCCGCAAGGATATCGAACAGGTCTTCCGCGAACAGGTCGGTTCGAAGTACGAGGGCCTCCTGCCCGTCGAGTACGCCTTCCAGGACATCAACGACCTGCCCGCCCCCTACACGGTGCCGGCCGGACGTACCAAGCCCTGGGGAACCGCGCACGCGATCCGCGCGGCCCGCAACGTCGTGCACGAGCCTTTCGCCGCCATCAATGCGGACGACTTCTACGGCCGTGACGCCTTCGCGAAACTCGCCGCCTTTCTGAGCGCCGAGAATGCCGCGCCGACGCGCTTTGCGATGGTCGGCTACAAGCTCAGCCTCACGCTCTCCGACAACGGCAGCGTCGCACGCGGCATCTGCACGCTGGATGATGCAGGCCACCTCACGAAGGTCGTCGAACACACGAAGCTCGTCAAGGCGCCGAACGGCGCACACGACGACGATCCGGGCGCCGAGATCAAGGACTTCACCGGCGACGAACGCGTGTCGATGAACCTCTGGGGATTCACGCCGCAGCTTTTCGATGCGCTCGAGAACCGCTTCCCGACCTGGCTCGCCGTGAATGCGACGCGCGAGAAGTCCGAATGGTATATTCCGTTCGTCGTGGACGAGATGATCCACGAAGGCAAGGCGACGGTGGACGTGCTGCCGACCGACTCGTGCTGGTTCGGCGTCACCTACCGCGAGGATAAGCCATTCGTCCAGGGCGAGATCCGCAAGCTCGTCGACGCGGGTGAGTACCCGATGTCGCTCTTCCCGAAGAAGTAAAGGACGATGGCGGGAACGATTCCCAGCATTCTGCGACGCGTGGCCGATTTCCTTTGGCCACGCGTCTGCGCTTTGGAGGCCTGTAAACGCGTCTCGGACCGTCCGGGCCGCCACGTCTGTTCATCGTGTTTCGCGGCCCTGCCCTTCCATGAAGCCGGCGGCGCCTGCCGCATCTGCGGGGCGCTCGTGATGGCCGAGACGAAGCACGAATTCGTCTGTGAAGACTGCCAGCGCCATCCTCCCGCCTACGAGTTCGCGCGCAGTGCCATCCTCTACCGCGAACCGAGCGATCAGCTCATCAGAGATTTCAAATTCGCCAAGGCGACCTGGCTTTGCGACGATCTGACCGATCTACTGGAAAGCGCCGTACGCGCGAAACTCCCCGTGGCCGAAGTCGATGTCGTCGTGCCCGTGCCGCTTCATCCCTCTCGCCTTCGCGAGCGCGGCTACAACCAGAGCGCCCTGTTGGCCGAGGCGCTCGCGAAGAGGCTCAACCGACGCGTCGACGGCACCTCGCTCATTCGTACGCGCGACACGGCGCATCAGGCGCGCCTTTCCGGCGACGAACGCCGCAACAACCTCAAAGGCGCCTTCGCCGTTCCCAACGCGCAGTTCATCCGCGGCCGTACGGTTCTTCTCATCGACGATGTCATGACAACGGGCGCAACGCTTTCGCATTGCGCCCGTGCCCTGCTGGATGCCGGCGCCGCACGCGTCTGGTGCGCCACCGTCGCCCGCGCCATCCGCACCAACGTACAGTAGTTTCCGGTGTCTGCCCCCATTCATTCTGCACACTGTACTCGAAGGGGAGTACCCCCAACGGGATATGCTCACGTTTGTCAATTCCAATCATCGGAAGGGATTATGTGCGCGGATGCCGCAGTAGCACTGCCCTTCGTTGAGGTCTTCGGTCCAGATTTCAGCCGCTTCGGCACGTTCGGCAGCGGCGATCATCATCGCATCGTAATATTGGATTCCATAGAGTGCCTTGATTTCGACGCCACGACGAACCAACGCCGGATCTGGAGCAATCGTCGTGATCGACTCGAAAAACTGAACGTAGTCGATGACAATCTCCGGCGCGATCCGAAGTTTCTTCAGCGCGACATTCGCAAATTCGGTCAGCGCCTGTGTCGAGATCGAATAGTCTGACCGATTCGCCATCGCCGCCTTGATGATGGCGATGGCCCGGTCCTGTTTCTGCACATTCGCAAGATCGGCCGAATAGACAAGGACGTTCGTGTCAAGAAAACACCCATGTCGAATCGTCATGCCAGCTCCTCCTCATAGGCGTCCGCACGACGAAAACGGTAGGCCCGTAACCGATCCTTGGACGCGCCATGCGTTTTAGCGAACTGGGCAAATTCCTCGGCCCGCGTCCGTTGACGATCCACGCCCCCCACAAGCGATTCCAGATAATCGCGAATCAACTGATTAAGGGATGTCCCATTTCGTTCCGCATAGGCGCGAACCTGCTGAACAATGACTGGGGGAACTGACAAAGTAATGCTCATACGTCTTTCTCCTTACGTGTGCGCACATATGTTAGCAAACATCATTCCCCGCGTCAATTCCAAAGGAGCAGAACCACCGATTTTGGCGCATTTTGGCGCATTTCCGTTCGGCGTTCTGGCAAACCACGCCGCCGCCCCCCGAACCACGGAGATAGCTGGAAATTCTATTCCCCACCATCCAATCACATCCCCAACTCTGCGACAATTCCAACTAATCGGCACACAAGATATTGTATAGTTATACGGAGAAAAAGTTAAAATTGCAATCGAATGTGGTAGGTCGGGTTAGGCGACATCAATCGTTACGCTTCACGGGAAACCAGGCAACATAGGAGTCATATGAGGTTGAGTTGTGGGCAATGACTTGGAGGGGTAAGGTGGGTTTTACATAATCGACTATATAATTTTTTTCGTTCATCGTCCCTCCATCGCCTCATGAAACTGATCGCCAAATCGATGTGCTGGCCTCCAAACATGGACACCAGCACACCGATACGCATTAGTAGCGATTACTTGTTGCCATGCAAACCGAAGTGCAATACCCCTTGCACGTTCCAGAACAAGCACTGCTCGAACCATAACACGGCTGACACTCGTTCACGTTTTCATGTGAACGAACGCACACCGTACCATGTGCTACCTGATAGGAATCAAGCATAGCTTTGATCTTTTCAAGATTGGCCTTCATTTTCTCACCTCCTTTCCTCTATTTGATGCTTTTATCAACTTTTCAACACAAATGGATCAACGGCATCCTCGCATTCAAACAACGACAAAGGGTGAGACGCAGACAAAACCGCTTTGGCATACTCCGCCTCTGTCTCTGAAAATTCTTTATTCATAGCCAAAGCCTTCGTCTGAAATTCCAAGGCACTTTTGGCAATAGCCAAATTCATGAGACAGAACCGCATGTCCTTTCGTCCCAAGTCGCCCCGATATCGATAATTGAATCCCATGCATGTCGAACAAAAACCAGCCAAAATACAATTCACACACCGATCGTCAAGCGGAATCAAGTCATTAGTCAAATCTCTATCCTTCAATTCTAGTGCCTTGTCTTTACCGAGAACAAGAGGAGTAAACATATGGCATCCATAGACCTTTCCATCAACATCGTACGTAGCCATATTCGTCCCGGTTCCACAATATTTTCGCTGCATTTTCCGTAATGTCGAGTCACCAATTGTATGTAAGTCGCGCTTCAACATAGGAATGATGTCATCGATCTCGTTACTGAAATAGGCGTTCATCAAAATCCGCAATTGAACCTGTAACATTTTTGCATCGTCACGGTTCCAATCTTCACCCTGAGCAAGCGAAACCTCTAATGCCCACCTTTTTTTCAAGATGGAAATTATACCGTCAGCCATATAAGGCAATGTCGCCTTGGAAACCGTCATCTGGAAACTTTGGAAAGGCCATGTGTCGTGGAAAAATGCGGCTCTTCAGGCATGACTGTGGGTCAGCAGACTCCCTCTCACGGTACATCCGGCCGCATTGCGGATCAGCGAGGACAGCATCCTTCCGGTTTTCGCCCCCCCAAAAAAGTACATTGGCTATTCCGCAAACAAAATCAATTTTTCCCTTGAACCGCCCCGCCCGCTTTGCTATACTTGTACCCGATGAACCGCAAAATCCA
>JAKSOY010000111.1 GCA_024405255.1 Kiritimatiellia bacterium | reverse complement strand
ACATAGAGTCCGTCGGCACGGGCTTCGAGGCGGAAACGGCGCGATCCCGATGCGAAGTTCCAGGCCGTGACCTGAGTCGGCAGCGATGTCCAGGCGAGCAGTTTTTCACCATCTCTCATCAGGCGCGAACCGACAACAATGCGCATACGCGTATCAGGGGCGAATGTCACCCGCGCCGCATCGAGATCGAAGGCCGTCGTCTGAGAGGACAGATCGATTCCTGCCCCCGGACCCGCCAACTCGACCTGCGGCAACGTACCCCCGTACGGCGCATACACGCCCCAGGCCGTCACCGTCCCCGTACCGGACGCCACACCGCGCCAGACAAGATTGGAACACGACAGCGACGCATTGAACGCAACCTGACCGGACGGCTGAGTCTCCAGCGTCCAGTCCTCTCCCCGCGTCGCATCGTGCCAGATGTTCAACGTTCCCCCGCGTACGGACAAAGTTCCCGGCCCCACCACACTCGTATTCGCCAACCAGAAATTACCCTTCGTGTAAAGATCCATCGTGTGACCGTTCAATTCCAGTTGCGTCGCACCATAGGCCGGCGCGAGCAGTCCGAAGTCCGCCAGGCCGCCCACCTGTGCATCGGCGGACAGGATGAGCTGTACCGTCTGCGCGGCGGAACCTCCCACCCCCCCGCCGCGATTGCAGAACGCCCCGCGGTCGAAGTCCGTCCCGCCCTCGAGCGATCCCGCGATCTGGACCGACGCATTGAAATCGTTCTTGCCGTTCACGTCGTACTGCGCACCAGGTGCCACCGTGATCTTGATGTTGGCATCCGGCATCTGCGGCGTCACAAAATGATAGCTCGTGTTGTTCGAACTCCTCTCGTTGAGCGCCAGGCGCCCCGACTGGACGTAGATGGCGCTCGTCGACAGACTCGAAAGGTTCACATACGCCGTAAAGCCCGCGCCTTCCTTGTACACCCGCCCCGTACCCGAGTAGGCGCCCGCAAAGGTCAGATCGCGCCCGAGCGTCTGCAGATTGACTCGTCCGTTGTTGACGATCTGCCTGAACCGGACGGACCCCTCCGTTTCAAAGATGCCGTCGGGGTCGATCTGCAGCACGGCCGAGTCGCCCGTGAACTGCGCGGTGGACACGCTCCCTTCCGGACGCGTCCAGTTCATCAGCCCCTGGACAACCTCCAGCGTCCCCCCTCCCGACACGGTGACGCCCTGTTTCGTCGCAAGGGTCAGCGTTTCCGTACCAGTCTTCTTGAAGACGCTCGCCGCCATGTCAAACGCCAGCGCACCGACGCGAAGTCCGCCTTCCAGTCCTTCACCGGGCTCGAACGACATCCCCCAGCCGCCCGACGAAAGGAACTTCAGTTCCGACGCAATCACCGGCACGTCGAAAGTCAGCGTCGGATTGTCGGCGACGACTTTCACCTGTACCGCATTCGTGCTTCCCTGAACCTCCTCGACACCATTCGTCAGTTCGGTCCACGTCTGCGTCGCGTCAAGAAGGAGCGCCCGATTACGCCGCGCCACGAGTCCCGCCGCACCGTAGCCGGACGCGAGAATCGACTCGCATGGCGTGTTGGCGGCAATGTCTGAAAAAGCCCACGAACCATCCGCCGTGAGAAACGGCACACCGAGCGCGACGCCCGCCGTCGACAGATTCCGATAGCCGGCCTTCACCGTCTGCGCCCATACGCCCCCCGTACCGTTCGTGAGCTCCACGACCGCGCACTTCAGATATTTATCGTCGACCGCCTGCAATTCAAGGCGGATCTTCGTGGCCTTACCGTCGGGTCCGAGGATGACGACAGGGTTCTGCATCGGAAAAGACGAAAAATGGTAGTTGACCGACAACCCCACCATAACGCCTTCGAACGAATAGTCTTTGATATCGTCGACGGTCAGCGTGCTGCCGCCCGCAGGATTTGCGAACACCAATACAGGATTGGTCGGCGACACGAACTGAAGCGCGAAAAGGCTCCGCATCGAATAGGACAGCAAGCCCGTGTAATTCTGAAAGGAAATCGTGCCGTCATTCGCAACGGAAACGAAATCGCGTGTGGCAACCAAGCTCTCGTCCGTCGTCGTCAAATACGGACTCGTCCCGTCCGCCCGCACCAGCTGCGCGTAGACGCCGTCGTCACCCTGCGTAAGCTTGACCGCGACAGACTTGATGTGACAGTCGGAAATGCTTCGATAGTCGCGCTTCTGTACGCACACGACGAGGAACTGAAGCACACCGTTCGCATCGCGGTAGGGATGCGTAAAATAACTGAGCGCATCACCCGCCTGGTTGATGCCGAACAGATAGCCGCCGAATGTCGCGGACTCGATCTCGGCGAGCGTCGCCCCCGCGAAGACCTTTTCGCGCACGGTGGAAACGACGGGACGCTCGGTCCGGAGCAGATGGTTCTCCGCACCGCCGGCCACATAGTGCGGGGACGAATAAACCTCCCGTTCGGCCGCACCGAAGGCGACACCGCCGAATGCCCAGAGGCCGTAGATCAACCAGTTTCTTATCCGCTTCATCCCATCCTCCCCACCCGAATTCCGATCAACCGATCACTCGAATCGAACCGTATAGTCAAGTGTTCCCGATTCGGGAACAAGTAATTGGAAATACACCAACGTGAAGCCGGGATTCGGCGATTCGTCCAAGCCGGCGGCCCCTTCCAACGCTTCGGTCGTCCAACGCGCCCAACGGTCCGAAGCCGTGATCTTCATCTCGACGTCCTCGCCGTCCGGACCACGCTGCACCAGCACAAGCTCGTTCTTCTCGTTCGACTTCACACGGGCCGGCGTCACCATCTGCCACCGCAGCACCGTTCCCTTCGTCACACCGGCGAGATGGTCTTGCAGGAAATAGCCGCCGCCTGGCACGAGCGTCCCCGTCCGCGTCGCTTCGGCCACACCCGGATAGAGTCCCTTCACATCCATCACGGCCTTTGCCACCGGCGCATTCGTGAAAGAGACGAACAACGCACTCCCGCCCACATACTGCTGGCCGCCATTGAGACGGAAGATGTTGTGACTCGCCGCGCCGAGGCGGAAAATCTTCCAACGGTCGGAATTCTGCGACATGTCCCAGAGGTTGCGTTCGGACGCCTCCATCCGATGATAGTCTTCGCTGCCCAAGTCGCTCGCCCAGCGCACGCCCTTCGCATCCAGCACGAACGAACCGCCGTCCATGTGTCCATGCGGCGACGAGGGCGATCCGCCCTTCAAGCCGACAAACCAGTCCGACTTGTCCCACCCCGACCGTTGCACGGCAATCGGCACGCGTCCGGGAATCAGACGGCAAAGCGGCAATTCCGCCGACGGACTTTTCTTCGCCGGCGGCTCCAGCCACAGGAGCGTCAGCGGCATCAACCGATTCAACACGCGCCGCGGCGTCGGATGCGGCGGGGTACGGTCTTTGCAGTATGCCCGATAGAGCGGCAGCTCCCACCGTACGAGCGTGTCGGCGCGATCGAAACGCCGCGCCAGCCAGAAGCTCGCCATTTCCGAGGCGCGCATCGACAGTTTCTTCTGATCCGGCAGCACCGAGGCATCGGCGTAATTGAAGAGGCGTCCCGTCGGACCCGTGACGCTATCCAGATAGTCCGCACTTTCACGGAATCCCCGCAGATTCGCCAATCCGAAATCCGTTCCCAGCGCCTTCGTAAAGGCCTCAAGTGCAACGACGTTGAAGGACATCGCATACGGCCAGTACGCGGCCGGGCCTTCGGGGAAGCCGCCCGCCGGCGCAAAGGCCTGCATCGGACGCGGCAAGGCCGTCGCAGCCCGCACAAGGATCTTCTCGGCGAGCGCCGGTTCCTCGTCCATCAGGGCGATCGCACCCGCCACAAGACCCGCGTGGCAGACTTGTCCCCAATTGTTGGCGGCGTTCACCCAGCCGCCCGTCTTCGGCGTACCATTCGGCTCGCGCAGACCGTTTTTCAGCAGCCCCTTGCGCAGGGTCGCTCGTTGCTCGACCGTGAGCACGTCGTAGAGCCAGTCATAGGCCAACGCAACCGCCAGCGTCATTTCGGCCGTATCGAGAAAATGGTCCGGATTCCAATCGCGGAACGCGCAGACCGCTTCGGCCTCTTCGATCGCCCGCCGCACGAAACGGTCATTGCCCGTCAGGCGATAGGCAAACGCCAATGTCAGAATCCGGGACAACGCACGTTGCGAAACCGTGAGCAGACGGCGGCCTTCCAAACGGCGAAGCGGCAGCGGGAAAGAACGCATCTCGCCCGCATCGAACAGCAGACGTTCGCAACCGAGCCGCACCAGTTCGTTCGTCGAAGCGCGCAGGCGCGCAAAGTCGTCCGCCGTCGCCAGCAGGCGCGGATGCGGTTTCGGCTTTTGCAGCGCTTCGCGAACTTCAAGCTGAACATAGCCAGCCCAGCCCGTCTCCGAATCCGCGCCGTCTGTGCTGAGTGAAAAGAGAAATGCGGCAACCAGGACCGCGAACGTGATTGGCCACCGCATCTTCATTTTCATCCCTCCGCTGAATTGAGTTAAACGAGATCCTTGAGCGCCGCCACCCGATCGGTCTTCTCCCACGGGAAACCCGCTCGGCCGAAGTGGCCGTAATTCGATGTCTCGCGGTAGCTCCAGCCTTTCGGCTTGGCAAGTCCGAGATCGGCGATCAGCGCGTACGGACGGAAATCGAACACCTTGCCCGAGAGGATGATCTTCTCAAGCCGTTCGTTCGTGACGCCGTGGTTCGTACCGAAGGTCTTCACGCAGACGGAGACCGGCTTGTCCACACCGATCGCGTACGCGACCTGGATCTGGCAGCGGTCCGCAAGGCCGGCCGCCACAATGTTCTTCGCCGCGTAGCGCGCGTAGTAGGCCGCGCTGCGGTCGACCTTCGAGGGGTCCTTTCCGCTGAACGCGCCGCCGCCGTGCGCCGCCATGCCGCCGTAGGTGTCGACGATGATCTTGCGTCCCGTGAGGCCGCTGTCGCCGGTCGGACCGCCCACCACGAACTTGCCCGTGGGATTGATGTAGAACTTGGTGCGATTGGTCAGAAGTCCCGTCTTCGCCAGCATCGTGCGGGCGATCTCCTCGAGTTCCGCGTAGCACTTCTTGTTGGCGCCCTCTTCGGTCGTCTGGTGCGACAGCACCACGGTCTCGATCGACACCGGCTTGCCGTTTTCGTAGGCGACCGAAAGCTGACTCTTCGAGTCCGGACGCAGATAGGCGATCTTGCCCGTCTTGCGCAGCTTCGTGAACAGCTGCAGCAGCTCGTGCGAATAGACGATCGGCGCCGGCATCAGCGACTTCGTCTCGTTCGTCGCGTAGCCGAACATCATGCCCTGATCGCCCGCGCCCTGCTTTTCGGCCTTCGCGCGATTGACGCCCTGCGCGATGTCGGGACTCTGTCCGTGCAGCGCGCTCACATAGTTGAACGTATCCCAGCTGAAGCCTTCCGCCGGACGATCGTAGCCGATGTCCTTCACCACCGCGCGTGCGATGGCCTGCGGATTGATCTTCTCGAAACCACAAGCCGTGATTTCGCCCATGTTCACCACGAGATTCGGACCCACCATCGTCTCACAGCCCACATGGGCATGGGAATCGCCCGCCAGGCAGGCATCAAGGATGGCATCGCTGATCTGGTCGGCGACTTTGTCGGGATGACCTTCGGAGACAGACTCCGAAGTAAAGACATGCCGTGGGGCAAGCTTTGTCGTACTCATCTTCTTTTCTCTCTTTCTTCGTACTTGCGAAGCGCATCTGGGAGGAAACCCCTACCACCGCGGCGTATTCTGCTCGGTTGGCGCGGACGCAACAGGCGTCCGCTTCCTGATGCTTGAAATCTTACAATGCAGCACGATCGGCCAAGGCCGAGACGAACAGGGCCTTGATCGTATGCATGCGGTTTTCGCTCTCGTCGAACACCTTCGAATACTTCGACTCGAACACTTCGTCCGTCACCTCGAGCGCGCCGCTCTCCTTCGTGACCTCGGTGTTGAAATCGTGGAATGCCGGCAGGCAGTGCAGGAACATGAGCTTGCCGTCCAGATTGCCCGTAGCCTTCATCAAATCCATATTGATCTGATAGGGACGTAGCATCTTGATGCGCTCGGCCGTCTTCGCCTCTTCGCCCATCGACACCCACACATCGGTATAGAGCACGTTCGCGCCCTTCACGCCCTTCACCGGGTCGTCGAACACGCGAATGTCCACACCGTTGCGCTTCGCGACCTCTTCGGCCTCGGCGAGCACCTTCTCATCCGGCCAAAGTTCCTTCGGCGTGCAGCACACATAACGCACACCCGCCTTCGCGCAGCCCATCATCAGCGAATTCGCCACGTTGTTGCGTCCATCGCCCACATAGGCGACCGTGCAGTCCTTGAGCGAACCGAACGTCTCGCGAATCGTGAGCAGGTCAGCGAGAATCTGCGTCGGATGGTAGTCGTCGGTGAGACCGTTCCACACCGGCACGCCGCTCCACTTCGCCAGCTCTTCGACCGTTGACTGCTTGAAACCGCGGAAGAGAATGCCGTCGTAGATGCGCCCCAGCACGCGCGCCGTATCCTTGACGCTCTCCTTCTTGCCGAAATGGATGTCGGGACGCGTCAGATACTCCGCCCCGCCGCCTTCGTCGCGCGCGGCGATGATGGACGAGTTGCGCGTACGCGTGGACGACTTCTCGAAAATCAGCGCAATGTTCTTACGGTGCAGCAAGTCCCCCCGCACACCGGCCTTGCGACGCGCCTTGAGCTGCGCCGCGAGGTCGACAAGGTTCAACATCTCTTCATCCGTAAACGAAGTCATCCGCAGGAGCGAGCGCCCCTTCAATTCAGGCATCCAATTCAACATATCTTCTTTCCTTAACTCTTTAACCCTTCAACTCTTCCACCCATTAAACTTTAACCTTTAATCTTTAACCTTTAACCCTCAGAAGAGTCCGTGCACATGTCCCGTCTCGACATCGACGTCGATCCGACGGTAGGCCGGCGACGCCGAGGTTCCCGGCATCAGCTTGATCTCGCCCGCGACCGGCACGATGAGCCCCGCGCCCTGATAGATGAGCACGTCCTTGACCGGCATGCGCCAGCCCTTCGGACGCCCCAGGAGATTCGGATCGTGCGAAAGCGAGTATTGCGTCTTGGCGACGCAGATCGGCAGCTTGGCCGTCTCGGGATTCGCCTGGAACTGCGCGAGCTTTTCAAGCGCGAGCGGTTCGAAGTCCACGCCGTCGCCGCCATAGACTTCCTTCACCTGCTTCTCGATGCGGTCCTTGAGCGGCTCGTTGAGATCGCAGAGGAACGCGAACTTGTTCGGCTCGTCGCACGCCTTGATGACGGCCTCCGCAAGTTCGAGCGCGCCTTCGCCGCCCTTGAGCCAGTGGTCGGAGACGGCGAACGTCGCGCCCGCCTTCTCGGCCATCTTCTTCACGAGGTCGCGCTCCGCCTGCGTGTCGGTGTAGAACGCATTGAGACAGACGACCGGCTGAATGCCCGCGCGACGGATGATGTCGATGTGCGCAAGCAGGTTGTCGCAGCCCTTCTCCAGGAGCTCGAGGTTCTCCGTCGTGTAGACGGGATCGAGCGGAAGCCCCGCCTTCACGGCCGGCGCGCCGCCGTGCGCCTTCAGGGCTCGGACCGTCGCGACGAGGACGACGCAGTCGGGCTTGAGGCCCGAGCAGCGGCACTTGATGTTCCAGAACTTCTCGAAGCCCATGTCCGAGGCGAAGCCGCTCTCCGTGACGACGTAGTCGCCGAGCGCGCAGGCGAGCCGGTCCGCGACGACCGAGTTCTGCCCGATCGCGATGTTGGCGAACGGCCCCGCGTGGACGAACATCGGCTGGCCCTCGATGGACTGCATCAGCGTCGGCTTGATCGCGTTCACCAGCAGCGCGCACATCGCGCCGTCGACCTCGAGGTCGTGCGTCGTCACCGGTGCGCCGCTCTTCGAGTAGGCGACGATGATCTTGCCCAGACGCGCACGGAGGTCCTTCAAATCCGCCGACATCGCGAGGATCGCCATCACTTCCGACGCAACCGTGATGTAGAAGCCCGAATTGCAGGTGAAACCGTCGAGCTTGCCGCCGCGGCCGATTTCGATGTCGCGCAGGCCCTGCGCGCAGAAGTCCATCGCCCAGCGGAACTGGATGCGATCCGGATCGATGTCGAGGCGCTTGAGTCCGCGTTCGGCGAGCCACGCGTCGTCGTGGTTGCGCTCATGCTGCATACGACTGTTGAGCGCGACCATCGCGAGGTTGTTCGCGTTCGTGATCGCATCGATGTCGCCGGTCAGACCCAGCGAAAGCGCCGTCAACGGTACGACCTGTGCGAGTCCGCCGCCCGCCGCGCTGCCCTTGATGTTGAACGTCGGGCCGCCCGAAGGCTGACGCACGCAGCCGATGACCTTCTTGCCGAGACGACCCAGGCCTTCCACGAGTCCAAGCGTCGTCGTGGTCTTGCCTTCACCCAGCGCCGTCGGCGTGATCGCCGTCACGTCGATGTACTTGCCGCGCTTCTTCTCGCCCAGACGCTTGAGCACCTTCGTCACATCGACCTTCGCAAGCACCTTCCCGTAAGGCGTCCATTCCTCGTCGGTCAGGCCAAGTTCGGCCACCAGGTCCTTTGCCGGACGCAGCGTCTCTTCCGCCGCTTCGGCGATCTGCCAGTCTTTCAACTTCGTGGGATCAAGCTTCTTCATCTTCTCGACACTTTCTTGACAAAACAGAAACGCAAAATCAGAACGGGCGCTTGGGCTCATAGTTCACGCTGCCGCCAATGACAGCGCCGGTGAACGTGCTGTCCGGCGGGAACGAAATCGAACAGTTCCTGAGCTCGATCAGACCCGAACCCGAAAGATTGTCGAAACGACCGCCCACGCCATCCAACAGCAGACGGCCCTTGCCGCCGACTTCGATCGGATAGTCCAGCGGGAACGACCCGCCCGGACGCACGAGGAACTTCTTCCCCGCCTCCGCAAAGCGCGCGGTCGGCGCCGTGAAACCGCGCTCGACACCCGCTGCGGTCCAATAGATGCGCCCATTCTTCCTCTCGCCGACCTCCAACACCCAGTCGCGCGGATCGCGGCCGATGGCGTCGTTCGCCGTCGCAAAGGAATAGGAATCGAACGTCACCTTCGTTCCAAAATCGAGGATGAACGGCGAACGCTGGAAGCACTTCGTCTTGAGGTCGCCGTCGAATCCCTTGTCCGCCCCCTCGACCGCCTGATGGTTGACGCTCGTCGAAATCGTCGTGGACGGAAACGCCACCGGCCGGCCCTTGTAGAAGAGGCGGAACTCGCTGAACTGCGGACCGCTGCCCGAATACTGCGCATTCGGACGCGTCGCCGAGATCGTCCAGCGCAGATGGCGCGTCGTCACCGGTTCGGCCTCGCCGCCCGTCTCGACCGCGAAACGCACCGCGCCTTCGCGAATGACGAGCCCCGTGTTCTTCAACGCGACCGCACTCAGGTCGAGCGTACCCGGACCTTCCTTCACAAGCACACCGCCCGTCAGCGCCTTCGTCGGACGCACCGTCTCGCCCGCGGCAACCGTGATGGTTTCCGCGCGCAACGCACAAACGCAAACTGCCGCAAGCGCGGCAGACAGAATGATGTTAGTTTTCATGGGTGTATTATACCACAATCACACGCGTGCAGAAAGAGCGAACTTACGCCAGGGTGGCGACGGCTTCGATTTCGACTTTGACGTCTTTCGGCAACCGCGCCACCTGCACGCAGCTGCGCGCGGGCTTCGTGTCGCCGAAAAGCTCGGCATAGACCGCATTGAGCGCGGCAAAGTCGTTCATGTCGCTGATGAACACCGTCGTCTTCACGACCTTGTCGAGTCCGCTGCCCGCGGCCTCGAGCACGTTCTTCAGATTCGTGATCGACTGGCGCGTCTGGTCCTCGATCGTCGTCGCCGTCACGGCATTCACCGCCGGATCGATCGGGATCTGTCCCGAGCACCACACGAAACCGCCAGCCTTGATCGCCTGGCTGTAGGGTCCCAACGCCTTCGGCGCCTTCTCCGTAGAAACAACTTCGCTCATTTCAAATCTCCTTTAAAAAGTCCACACCTAAAACCTACCACCTAAAACCTACCACCTATGACCTATAACCTATAACCTATTCACTACTACTGGTGTCGGCGCATCTGACGGGTCTGCGGCATCTCGACCGCATCCGGATTGATGGAGCCGTCGGCATTCACCTTCGCCGCAGGCGTGCCGTAGCGCTTCTTGATCCACCAGGCCTGCGCCACGCCGAAGGCCGTCGACAGCGCCCAGTAGAGGGAAAGTCCGCTCGGGAAGTTATAGAACATGAAGAGCATCATCAGCGGCATCATGATCATCATCATCTGCTGCTGCTTGTTGTCGCCCGACGGCGTGAACGCGCTCTGCAGCATCGTGAGGCCCGCCATCGCGAGCGGCAGGATGTTGAGTCCGCCGAACGGGAACCAGCTCGCGAAGAGCGCTTCCGGCTCCGCAAGGTCGGAGATCCAGAGGAACGGCGCATAGCGCAGTTCGACGGCCGAACGCAGCACGGTGAAGAGCGCGATGAACACCGGGATCTGCACGAGCATCGGCAGGCAGCTCGAAAGCGGGTTCACGTGGTTCTCGCGGTAGACGCTCATCATCTCCTGCTGCAGACGCTGCGGATTGTCCTTGAACTTCTTCTGGATCTCCTTCACCTTCGGCTGGATTTCCTGCATCTTGCGCATACCGACCGTCGACTTGTGCGTGAGCGGCCAGAAGATGAGCCGCACGAGAATCGTGAGCAGGATGATCGCCACGCCGTAGTTCGGAATCAGCGAGTTGAAGAGGTTCAGCACCCACACGAGCGGATAGCAGAGCCAACGCCACATGCCGAACTCCATCACGTCCTTCATGCCGAGATCCCACAGGAGCGCCTGCTTCTTGGGTCCGACATAGAGCGTATAGGTGCGCGTCGCCGGCGTTGCGGTGAAGAGCACCGAGGCCGCCACGCTCTTGAGCACATACGTCTGATGATTCGCGTCACGCGTGATCGTCGCACGGAAACCGGCATTCGCCTCCGAGCACTTCGCAAGCGCCGAAACGAAAAAGCGGTTCTTGACGGCAAGCCAGGTCTGGCTGCCCGGATAGTCCACATTCGACGTCACCGGCATGCCGACCACGCTCTTCGAGCCGCTGCAGCCGCCCGCCATCGCCACGAGATAGCTCTTCAGAGGCGAATCGCCGTCGTCGCCATGATGGATCACATGCGGTTTGCGTCCCGCCAGCGTAAACGAATCGATCGAGAGGATGTCGTTCTTGGACGACCCCATCGACACGGCGCCGAGCGACAGGCGGTTCGCCGCGGCGGCCTCGGGCTTCGCAAATGTTTCGGAAACCTCGATCTGGTAGTCCGGCTTGAGCGTCACACGACGCGTCAGCAACGCGTTCTTGAACACGACCGTATCCTTGCCCTGTTCGGCCACGGTGAAATCCTCGTCCGCGTCAAAACCCGCCAGACCTTCGATTGCGAGCGCCGGCGCCGATGCGAAGTCGAGCACAAGCGCCGGATTCGTGGCGCTCATCGGACCCGGCTTCTCGGTGTACTTGAGCATCTTGGCGGACTTCACCACCGCGCCGCGCGTCGAAAGCGTGAGCTCGACCTGGTCGTTGGCGAGCGAGAGCAGCTTCTCGGGCGCCTTCACCTTCGCGGGCTTCGCCGGCTCGGCCGGCTTCGGGGCCTCGACCGGCTTCGCCGCCGCCTGCTGCGCCGGCTTCGCCACCGGCGCCTTCGCGGGGGCCTTCGCCTGCTGCACGGCCGCCGCACGACGCGCTTCCGCCTGCTTTTTCTGCTCGTTGACCGTGTACCACAGCCAACCCGCCAGGACCAATCCCAGCAAAATCGCAATGATCTTCTCTTGTCTATTCATGGATTCTCGATCTTCTCTTTAAATGATATCTTGACTCGGTCGATGCCTCAGGCATCTTCAAAATGGTTTTTCCAGGCTCCCTTCGGCGGCACCGGATCATATCCGTGGGCGCCGAACGGATGGCACCGCAAGAGACGCCACGCCGCGAGGATCGTCCCCTTCACCGCACCATGGACCTGCAACGCCTCGATTGCATAGTTCGAACAGCTCGGTTCAAACCGGCAGCAACCCGTGAACAACGGCGAGAGGACGACTTGGTACGCCCGGACCAAAAGGATCAATACCTGCTTCACAAGGACGTCTTCTTCTCCGCGACGGACCCGCCGATCCAACACCCGACCTTGCGCGCCACGACACGGATCTCGGCCGCGACATCCGCCGTCCGCTTCCCGCCAAGCGAAGCCCTGCCTGCAAAAATCCAATCGGCATCGGGCACCAGCTCCGGCGCCACTTCGCGAAACGCCGCACGCAAGATGCGCTTGGCCCGGTTCCGGTCCACCGCATCATGGAAGCTCTTCTTTGAAACGACAACGCCGGCTTGTCGGCCGGCGTCGGGTGAACGTAAAACCCACGCGGCGAAGAGACGCCCGCGAAACGGGCGTCCCTGGTCGAAGACGCGCTTGTACTTCGTCCCCGGAAGCCGCATGGTCATGGGCTTCTTGCCCCTATTAGACCTGCGTCAGACGCTTACGGCCCTTCGCACGACGGCTCGCGAGCACCTTACGACCGCCCTTGGTCGCCTTGCGAGCGCGGAAACCGATCTTGCGCGCACGTTTAATCTTCGAGGGCTGCCACATCATCTTCATTTTTAATGTTCCTTCCTTGGTGAAAAATTGAGCAATGATTATAGCAAAAAGACGAAACGAAATCAACCGAAAAACTCATATCTACGAATTCCGCAACCACCTCTCATCCAACCACCCCAACAATCGAACAATCCGAACAATCGAACAATCCGAACAATCGAACAATCCGAACAATCGAACAATCAATCCCATGGTCCATCCCCGCAATCGAACAATCAAACAATCCGAACAATCGAACAATCCTATCACGCTAGGTCTGTCCCCATCAAATCTGACATCTCACGGTCTCCAATCCCTTGGCGCCGATAAAACCGTAAAACATCCGCCCGTCTCCATCGACCAACCCCTGATACACGCCCTCCACGGCATGTACGAGCTCCATGCAAACATCATGAGCCATGCACGAACCATCCTTCCGATACAAAGACCACGAGCCATTAAACCCCCAAAACAGATTTTCATCTGTTGCCGGAGCTACATATTCGAAGTCCCCGCCGACGAAGTCACAATTAGTCGCATCATAAACGCCAAAGGGTCCATCTTCTCCGTCACGACACACCACCATGGTATTATCGCGTCCAAAGCAAAAGTCGATGCTTCGAAAAATGGGGGGCAAGACCAGCGACTCGTCCTCGGATATGACACCACACATCCCCTGGGATGAGAACACCGCCCGTCCCCTCTCGTCAAAGGGACTTAAACTGTCGTAGATGTGCGAATACGATCGCAAGACATTCGACCCAAAATCCATCAAGACATATCCTGTCTCTTCTCGCGCCAACACGACCCTCTTCTGGGCGTAGACGGACAACTCATGAAACTCCTTGTCAATCACCGGCACACCGCCCATCCTTACAAGTCGGCAACGATCCCAAGACTCCAACCATTCAATGAACAAACCAGGTCCAGCCGCATCGAGATTCTCACATTGCGGACTCCAAATTTCCTCCCCCAGTCGATTAATGACAACCAAGCTGTCGGTCTCCGCAATGGCATAGCCATCATCCAGGGCAATCAGATCCTGATAGGGACGGGGCGCAAACAAATTTCGGCCCTTGATATCAACCAACGTCCTGCGTCCGTTGTCGCCAATGACAACGGACGCAATGTTTGACCTGGCATAGGAAGAGGCAAAATCATAGACCGGCTCAATCACCCATCGACCGACCTGATCGATATAGCCCCATTTGCCACTAGCATGCAAGCAAGGAAGACGGATCATCTGTTTACAACCCTACGGGCATCAATAATATCATGACCATTGCGAGCCCAGCGCAAGTCATGATCGTCATTGTTGTCGCCACCCGACCAGACATGGTACCACCATTGGTAGATGGGAACCAACTAGTGTACTCCTCATTTTTACAACAGTTAGTATCGTCGTAGAGGGGTGAGAAATTGTTCGATCCTCCTTCGCTAAAGCTACGGAGGATCGAACAAATCAGCGCGGGATCTCCTCCAGCCTGACAAGCTCGGTGCCCTTGAACTGGAAGAGGATCAGGTGCAGGCGCGTGCCGCGCGCGAGTTCGGGCACGAAACGGTCAGACGCGTAGCGGCGCAGCTTCTCGATGCCGTCGGCCGCCTTCGCCGCGA
>JAKSOY010000110.1 GCA_024405255.1 Kiritimatiellia bacterium | reverse complement strand
ATGTCGGGCGGCATGGTCGCCGACACCGCGTCAGAGGGGTTTTGCAATTACCTCCGCCGATATTTTGAATTGGCCGAGGATCTTGAGAAGCGAGCCAAGGGCAATCCAAACTTCCAATATATCATCACAACGACAGAGCCCCCGCCGGAAGAATTCTGTCAACAACCTTATCTACGGCTCAAACTTGATGCGTCTTCGGCAGCAGATCGGTTGCTGAAGTGTGATTTGATTTAATACGACAGGTGACTAACAATGAGAACATTAAAGATTGTTCATATTTCCGACCTTCATGTCAAGGAATCTTCAAAAGACGAACTTAAAATCCGTCTCAAGGCGTTTTTTGATGATGTGGATAAACAATGTCGCCCGGATTTCCTGGTTGTTTCTGGGGATTTGGCGTTTTCTGGGAAAGAAGAAGAGTATGAACTTGTTGAGGAATTAGTCTTTAAGCCGTTTCTCTCGCGATTTTCGCTTGACCCTGTACGAATTGTTATTTGTATGGGTAATCATGATGTCGATCGAAAAGAAGTGGATTCTCTAATCCGGGATGGTGTATTGGCGCAGTTGACCAAGAGCTCATGTGCCGTTGAATCTGTTCAGTATCAAAAATATGCTCAAAGTTGGTCGGCGTTTTCCCGATGCGCTAGTCACTATTCAATAGGCGAAAACTCTCTGTTTGGAACAAGTATCTTTGATGTTGATGGTATTAAGGTAGGTTTTGTATCTTATAATTCGGCCCTGGTATGTTTTGATAGGGATGTGCAGAAAGAAGATCTGTATTTGACGAAGGAGCAGATAAAGGGAATTCCGGATGAATTGGAGGCTTGTGCGATTAGGATTGGAATCATGCATCATCCGCTTGAATGGCTTAATTCTGTCGAGCGTGATGTTGTTATACCGGATTTGAAACATAAAACGCCAATCTTGTTGACTGGTCATATGCATGATGAGGCGTCTTTGGCGACAAATTCGCCAGACGGCTGTAATCTTTCGTTTACAACTACTTCCTTCTTCGCTGGACAAGATTATGCCCCCGATCATAGAGATGGCTATAGTTTATATGTGATTGATGTAGAATCGGCCAAGGTAAAGGCCAGTTACAGGTCTTTCATTCGGAAGCGCCATACTTATGCTGCGAACCAAGATCATTCCGATGATGGCATATGGGAGGTCTCGTTGGATAGATCCGTATTTAAGGGGCAAGGTAACCTATTGCTGGTTAAGGATACTCAAGCAGTGGCAGAAAAGTTGAGTGGTGGTGTAAATAATGCGTTGAAAGCTGTGCAGAAGATTGACGATCCTGTTTACATTGACCCTTTAATATCCCGAATAACGGTCGATTCAAAGGGAAAGAGAACGTCTGTGCCTATTGCGGCCGGAAGTAGCGATTCTTTTGTTAAACTTAATATTTTATATGCTCCATGTGATGTGGGATCATCGATGTATTTACAGAAGTTGTGCGCTGATGTGTCCAAGACAGCGAAGCCTATGTTTTATGTGACAGTTCGTGAGTTGAGAAATGTACATGAAACTCAGGGACTTCAAGCGCTTTTGTCGAGTAAGTATGCAATTAGGCGAAAGAATATTGATGTGTCACGCTCAGGCCTTGTAATTGATGAGGTTGGTGCATGTTCGCCTGATAAGTTAAAAGAATTGCGGGAAATTGCGTCTGGTTTCGGACAGTTGTTCATTTGCGTCAAGACAGAATTCCTTTTTGATTCGTTGGTTCGAGGAAACATTGATCCTGATACTTCGTTTTACGAATTTCGTTACTGGAGTGCTTCGAAAATTCGAGAATTTGTAGTAGCATATGGGACTGCGGCTGGAATTGATATCGATGCGTTAGATTCTGTGCTAAATTTTGTTTTGAAGAGTTTTTCTGCGTCTGACATTAGGATCACGCCCCAATTAGTGGCTCTCTATTTACGAATGTTCAGAGACGGAACGGCATCGCTTGACGGAGTATCTGTTGTTGAGCTTCTTCAACAATTGGAGCAGAATGCGATAGCGTCATGTAAGGACATTCAGAGCGGAGATAGGTATTATTGTCAGCAAGTCTTAAAGATATTGGCGTCAAAGTGTCTGACCCTGCGAAATACATTTATCCAGGAGGAAAGTGTTTGTGCTGAATTTAATGCGTTGATGCAAAATGCGGGTCTGGCTTTGCATGCTGAAACTGTTGTGAATGCATTGTGCGAGGTAGGTATCATTATTCGTTCTAACAGTAATGAAATCATGTTTTCAAGCTATGTATTCTTGTGGTATTATCTAGCTCAAGTTCTTGCTGATGATACACTATTGTTGGAAAGATCACTTTCCACAGCAGAAGACGCTGTCATGCTGGGGAAGGCGGCAGCTTATTTTGTGGCAAAAAGACGCTCGGAACGGTTTGTTGTTGATAAGTTGATAGATATATTGCGATCAAGGTATCAGGATTCTGAAGAAATCCTACCAGAGCAGTTTGAAAAATATGCTGATGATATTCTTTTCCCGACGCAAGAAAAGAGTGCAGATGAAGCCGCTCAGCGTTTGTCGGAAAAAAAACCAGAAGATTTGATGACCGACGGTGATTTCGATGAGCGTCAGACGGCGGAACGAAATGGGAATGATCGTAATTTCAATCAGAAGCAAACTTCAAACGCATATGATCAGGTTGATATAGACTTGTCCGTGCTAAAGATGGTTTACAATGTCTTCAGGAATCTTGAAATGATTTCAGAAGATGATAAGCGTTCGTTAATCAATACAATTTTGGACTATTGTTTGCATGTAGGGATGCGACTTGTTGGTGTGTTTGCCAAAATTGTAAAAGAGAATCGTAAACTGTCATCGTTATTCGCTTACATCGTATTTTTGTTTAATGTTGAATTTATCTCGGAGAACATCGCTTCGAAAAAATTAGGGCCTATACTTGAAAAGGTGTTTGGTGATGAGGATAATGAGATTAAGAAACTCTTTTTGATAATGATGATGAAGGAGTGTGGTGTAAGAGGAGTTGAAGATAAACTGGTTGTGTTGTTAAAGGAAACCAAACACAGGTCCATCATTGAAATGGGATATTTTGAAATAAGGGAGTGGTTGATCGGTTGTAGGCAGGAACGAGTTCCGCAGCATCTTGTAGATGTTTTCAAGCAAATATTTATTATCAGAAATGGAAAGTGTGCATATGGGGATGAACGGAAGGTAAATTTGGAGCTGGCGGAAATTCAAAATGTCCATTTGGTGCAAATGCAAAAGAAGATTGTTGTGGCTGGGCGCGAGATTGAAAAATGATCCTCTCAGAATTGAAGAAATCAGTGGGATGGCGCTTGGAGGTAGTTACAAATTGATTCGATTGACAAAAAAGATAGTTTATGAAAAAAGAAGATCAGAATGCCGAGTACAAGTAGAGCTGTGGAAAGTGCAAGTGGAAATGGTAATGTCACTCTAAACGATACCCTAAGCGACACCCTAAGCGATACCCTAAATGGCACGCTAACACTTTTGACAAGGAGTGGCAAGCGACTAGTGCCAACTGCCCCCAATGACAGAGTAAGAGTGATGGAGAGAGGTGTAAGGCAAAATCAAGATGTTTGGTAATTTCCAGATTCCACCTTCGGGGTGGCATGTCGATGAAGACACGGGCACGTGGATGCGCGACGTGATTCATCGCATGGGCCGGCGTTGTCGAAATTGGGATTACTGCGGGAAGGGTGCTTATCAGATTACGATTACGCTTGCCGATTGCAAGAGTTGTGCGCTCGGGTGGCTTAGATATGAAGAAGGGCGCGGTGCTTTTGTCGAGTTGAGCGAGCTGGGGCGGCTGGTGGAGGGCTTGTTTGCCGAGTTGCCGCGACAATGGGCCGGTGTTGAAATCTTGGGGTTGCAGATTATGCCCGATCATCTGCATGTGGTTTTGGTGGTGAGGTCTCGTCAGCGTAAGCCTTTGGGGGCGATTGTCGGCTACAAAGGCGTCACGCCTGAACATGTCTATCAATTTGCCTCTGAGGGCATAATGTCATGAACGCTTGTCTTTTCAGTACCATTCAGAGCGCCGCATACTGCAATCGATTTGAATGTTCGACTCGAGAGGAACATTCAGACGAAATCATTTTCGGATCAATGCAACACATGAATCACGTTGGCGTCTATGACGATGGTGATGCGTTGTTGATGATTTCGATGCTGAACGTGGACGGGGTGAAGCTGTACGGTTTGAATTCCGGGATGTGCCTTTCCCATCCGCCGACGGCGAAACAGGAGGTGTATCTGGCCTATCATCGCACAAATGTCTATCGGGAATTTTAGGCAACTCACCCTGATGTTGGTGGGACAGCCGGGAATCGAACCCGGAACCTACGGTTTAGGAAACCGTCGCTCTGTCCAGTTGAGCTACTATCCCGCAATTGCAAACGGCAGATATGATAGCAAATATCTGCTTCACATGCTAGGCTGTATTTGATAAAATTTACGGCAGGTAAATTATGACTATCAACCTCCATCAGCTAGCAATCGTCCTTTGCTGGGCGATTTGCGCAATCGGTTTCGCCTATTATGCGGCGACGATCGCGCGTGAGATCACATATGTGACGCTCGCGGACGGACGCAAGACGGAGCGGAAGATTCCGCTCTTGATGCGTCTGCTGCTGCCGTTTGTGCAGAATCTTTCGGGGCTCGTACGTGCGAAGGCGCTGGATAAGGCGCGCGGTCAGGCCGAATGGATGCTGATTGCCGCCGGGATGGAAGGCTTACTCACGGCGAACGAATTTCTGGCGCTGAAGTATCTGATGCCGCTTGTCTGTGGCGGTTTCTGGACGCTGTTCATTCTCGGCATGGGCGCGTTGATGCCCGATTCCGTTTTTTCCGAGAATGTGCTGCCGCTTTCGCTGATGGGCATTTTCTGGTTCTACATCTATCCGCTTTCGTGGCTCCGTCGTTCCCTGAAGAAGCGCCACCTGTCCATCATGCGGGCGCTGCCGTTTGTTCTGGATCTGCTGACATTGAGCGTGGAGGCGGGTATGGACTTCATGAGTGCGTTGCAGCGCAATTGCGAGCGGCGCAAGCTCGATCCGCTCAACGAGGAGCTCATCCGCATGACGAAGGAGATCCAGGTGGGAACGCCGCGCCGTGTGGCGTTGAAGAACATGGCGGACCGTGTGCGTCAGTCTGACTTGAAGAGCGTGGCCTATTCGCTCATTCAGGCGGACGAGCTGGGCGTGTCGATCGGTTCGATTCTGCGCATTCAGAGCGAGCAGTTGCGCGGGCGTCGTTTCGATCGGGCGGAGAAGCTGGCGAATGAGGCCCCGGTGAAAATGCTGGGTCCGTTGATGCTCTGCATCTTCCCCGCCGTGTTCATCATCCTCTTGGGGCCGATCCTCTCGCAGGCGGCGAAGAGTGTCTTCTGAAGGAGCGTTTCAAATGAGTACTAAAGCACTTCAAATTCTCGTTGTGACTGGTCCGCTCAAGGATCGTCGTTTCGACGTGCCGCCGTCGGGGTTGCGGTTGGGGCGGGCGTCCTCCTGTGAAGTTTCCATCAATGATCCTGCGCTTTCGCGCAACCACTGTCTGTTCGAACTGCGTGACGGCGTGTTGTGGCTGACCGACCTGGCAAGCGCGAACGGCACGCTGGTGAATGGTGAAATGCTGGGGGCCGACTCGCACGAACTCAAGCAGGGCGATCGCGTGGAAGTGGGCGAATCGGTGTTGTCCGTGGTTGACGCCAATCAGGTTCCGGTACTGTCGAAGCCGCATGAGCCGGCCTCCGTTCAGCCGGCCGGCGAACCCGCCAAGGTCGACCTCGGTCTGGGGAAGTCGAAGGACGAGGACATGACACCTGCGCAGGCGCGCGCGCCGATGCGCATTGTCATTTGGGCGGTCGCCGCGCTGGCGGTCGTCGGCGCAACCGCCGTGATTCTCATGGGCGGTGAACAGAAGAAGCCGGTGGAAATCGATACGAAACCGCTGCCAAAGGTCAAGCCGACGCTGTATTCGCTGCAGTTCGAAAAGGTCGAGGCCGACAAGGAAAGCGTCTATCGCTATGCGCTCTCCATGGACCGCGCCGGTGTGATGACCGTGGAAATCGACGATGTGCCGAAAGAGAATCGCCATGTGCGGAAGTCGGCGCAGATTCCGTCCAATACGATCGAGCGGCTGGAGGCGATTCTCGAGGCTCCCGAACTCTACAAGCTGGCGCCCGAGTACACGGGCGTGCCGCTCGAGGCGGGCACGTTGAAGAGTTTTTCGCTCAAGATCGTGCGTGGCGGCAAGGTCTTCGCCACGTCGATTGAAAACACGCAGGAACCGGACGTGTTCCGCGCCGTACGTGAACAGCTTGAAACGTTCTCGAAGAACGAACTCGGCATCTGGGCGATTCAGTTCTCGGCGGAGAAGCTTGTGGAGATGAGCAAGGAACTGCGTCGTACGGGCGATGCGAAGTGGGAAGAACGCGAAGTGCAGTACGGCAACATCGCGTCGGCACTTGCGGCCTACAACGAGGCGATCTTCTATCTGGAGACGGTCAATCCGAAACCCGAGGACTATGGCGCGCTGGTGAACCACCGCAATGCCGTTGCGAAGGAACTGGACAAGCGCTACCGCGACCAGCGCTTCCGTGCGGACCGGGCCATCAACCTGGCCGATTGGCGAACGGCGAAGCAGGAACTGCGCGTCCTGTGCGAAATGGTTCCGGATCCGAAGGATCCGCGGCATTCCGAGGCGGCCAGCAAGCTGTTGGATGTCGAGAACCGCATGAAGAAAGGGCTTAAGTAATGAAAACGCGTTTGATTCTCCTGATCGGTCTGATGGCCGCCTTCTTCGCGGGCGCGGTTGAAAACGAAACGCCAGCGCGTCTCGATGTCACGGCGGAGCCGGAGGGCGTGAAGGTCTTTGTCGACGGCAAGTTGCAGGGTCCTGCGCCGTGTTCGGTGTTTGGCCTTGCGCCCGGACAGCATCTCCTTCATCTGGAGGCGCCGTCGTGCGTCTCGAAGGACGCCTTTGTTGAAATCAAGCCGGGCGCTTTTGTTCAGAAGAACTTCCAGCTCGCGCAGGAAAAGGGCATCATCCTTGTGAAGACGACTCCTGCGGGTGCCGATGTGAAGTGCAATGGCGTGTCGCTCGGTACGACGCCGCTGCTGATCACCTCGCTCGCGAGCAGCCGTTCGCATGCGCTTGAACTTTCGTTGAACGGCTACCAAAAGAAGAAGATCGATGTGAAGACCGAGGGCCGCCGTCCGCTCGTGCGCGAGGAAGTGCTGGCGCTGGATTCGGGCATCGTCGAGTGTTCGTCGGAACCGGCCGGTGCAACCGTGCTTGTCAACGGTGTGGAAAAGGGCGTGACGCCGATGACGCTCGAGAAGGTCCCGAAAGGCCTGGCGACGGTCGTCTTCCGACTGGCCGGCTACGAAGAGGAGACGCGTGAGTTGCGTCTGCAGCCCGGCGAGCGCCAGACGCTCGCACTGCGCCTGAAGGGCAAGGCCGCGCGGTTGACGGTCGTGTCGACGCCTGAACAGGCACGCGTGTTCATCGATGACGACTTCCAGGGCAAGACGCCGCTGACGCTGACGACGGTGCGTCCGGGTGAACACAACATCCGCGTCGAACTCGACGGCCACGCGCCGCTCGTGCGGACCGTACAGGTCGAGAACGCGGGCGAGACGACGGAAGAATTCACGCTGGAAAGCACCTTGGGTCGCCTTGAAGTCATTACAACGCCGCCGGGGGCGAGGATTACCCTGGACGGACGGTCCGTCGGGACGACTGAAAGCCAGGGCGGCGATGCGATGAAGTCGAAGTTGCTGGCGGTGGAGAAGGTCGGCGTCGGTCCGCATACGGTGGTCGTGCACTGCAATGGCTATCAGGACCGTGCCTTCAAAATCAACGTGAAGTCGCGTGACACGACGCAGCTCTATGCCCGGATGACACGTATCTTCAAGCCGGATACGTTGGTGGATACGACGCGTGGCATTATGAAGGGCGTGCTGGTGAACAAAGACCTGCTCGGCAATATCACGCTTGAGACGGCGCCGGGCGTTCAGCAGCTCATTCAGTCTTCCGACATCCGCAAGGTGGCACCGATCGAGAAATGACGGAGAAGCTGAGGCTAGACGCGCTTTTGTTTGCGCGTGGTTTGGCACCTTCTCGGACGGCGGCGCAGGCTTTGATCCTGGAAGGCAAGGTGCGCGTGGAAGGACGCGTCGAGACCAAGGCGGGGCGGGCTGTCGCAGACGATGTGACCGTCGAGGTCGAAGCACCGCCGCGTTTCGTCTCCCGCGGAGGGGAGAAGCTGGAAGGCGCGTTCAGCAAATTCCCGGCCTGGACGGTCGAGGGACTTGTCTGTTTGGACGTCGGCAGCTCGACAGGCGGTTTTACCGACTGTATGCTTCAGCATGGCGCCCTGCGCGTGATGGCGATCGACGTGGGGACGAACCAGCTCGCCTACAAGCTGCGTACGGATCCGCGCGTATGGGTCCGTGAGAATTTCAATGCGCGCAATCTCACGGTGGCGGATTTGCCGGAGCGTCCGGCCCGTGCGGTGACGGATGTGAGTTTCATCTCGCTCAAGCTGATCTTGCCGCCGATGGCGGAGGTCTTGCTGCCGGGCGGTGAGATCGTGTCGCTCATCAAGCCGCAGTTCGAGGCGGGGCGGGGACAGGCCCCGGGGGGCGTCGTCTCGGACCCGGCAGTGCGGGCGCGCGTCGTCGAGGAGATCACCCGGTTCGGACAGGATGAGCTCGGACTTGAACTTCTTGGGGTCGAGGAGTCGCCGATCCGGGGACGCGAGAAGGGTAACATCGAATATCTCGCCTGGTGGCGGAAGCCGATTGAGGATCGGACGAAATGAGTGAGAGTGCGTTCTTTCAGGACCTCGCCGTGTTGATGGCGTTGGTCGGTGTGGTTTCGATCGTCTTCGCGCGGTTGCGGTGGCCGAAGGTGATCGGTTTTCTGCTGGCGGGCATTTTGCTGGGTGAACATACGTGGGGCGGTTCGCTGCTGTCGGACCCCAAGAGCATTAACACGATCGGCCAGCTGGGCATCGTGTTTCTCATGTTCACGCTCGGACTCGAGTTCAGCGCCGGCGAGATGAAGAAGGTCAAGCATGTGACGATTCCGACCGCCGTCTTCGACTCGATCATGATGATCTGGCTCGGCTATACGGTGGGACGCAACCTGCTGGGGTGGAACAGCGTGCAAAGCCTTTTTCTCGGCGCGGCCATCTGCGACTCGGCAACGACCTTGCTGGCGAAGACCATCGAAGAGATGAAGTGGAGCTCGCGTCCATTTGTCCGTTATATTTTCGGCACGACGATTTTCGAAGACATCCTCTGCGTGGGCGTCATCGCGCTTGTCACGGGCGTGGCGAAGGGGAATGGCATGAATGCCGGCGATGTGGGGTTCTCGCTAGGCGGCTTGTTCGTTTTCCTGATTGGCGTGATCGTGTTCGGCTTGCTGTTCGTGCCGCGTCTGTTGAACCGAGTCGCGCAGATGAAGGACGACGAAGCCCTGCTCCTTGCCCTGCTCGGCAGCTGCTTCCTCGTGAGCTATGTCGCGTATCGGTTCGACTATTCGCTGGCGATGGGGGCCTTCCTCGTCGGTGTGCTCGGTGCGTCAAGCGATGTGCGGCAGCGCCTGCACGAACTCGCTTCGCCGTTGCGCAACATGTTTGCCGCCGTCTTTTTCGTGACGATCGGTCTCTTGGTCGATCCGCTCGTCTGCTGGCATCATTTGGGGACCATTCTTGCGCTTGTGGTACTTGTCGTGTGCGGGAAGGGATTCAACTGCTTTCTGATGTCGATTCTCACGGGGCAGAAGGTGAAGGACGCCATCCAGACGGGATTCGGTCTGGCGCAGATCGGCGAATTCGCGTTCATGGTGGCCCTCATCTATATGACGCAGACGGACGATACGTCGAGTCCGATGTACCAGATCGTCGTGGGCGTGTCGCTTGTTACGACGATTCTCAATCCGGTGATGCTGCGGCTTTCCGATCCGGTGGGCGACTGGTGCGAGTCGCATCTGCCCGAGCGGCTTCGGGGCTGGTTGGCGGCCTATCAGGACTGGTTGGCGCGCTTCCGCTCCGCCGCCGTGCCGTCGCAATTGCAGCAGCATTTGCGCAACCGCATCGTGTGGCTGGTGACGTTGGCGGTGCTGAACTTGTGCGTGGCCGTGGCGGCTTCGGTGTGCTGCTCTCACACCTATGAAACCTTCCCGTTCTTTGACGCGCACAAGAGGTTTTTCTTCTGCCTGGGGGCCAATCTGTTCTTCCTTTCGCTGTTGGCGCCGGCCTACGGTTTGGCGATGTCGCTCGGACGTGACATTTCGGCGGTCTTTACGGGCACGCGGACGCATAACCCCGCGAAGGGCAAGTGGAAGGGGGCTTTGCAGCTTGTGGTGACCTCGTTCACCGTCGGTGCGGTGATGATTCTCTCCTTTGCGGAAATTCTGATGTTGAACGTCAACATCCAGCCGGACGAACCTTCTGCGCGTACGGGCATTTTCATTGTGATGCTCGTGGTGGGCGTACTGGGGTGGAAACGATTCCGGCGGGCGGGCCGCGTGGCGGGGTATCAGTTCGGCAAGGCGATTCGCGCCGAAAAGCGTCGTGTATTGGCGAGCAAGAAGAAATCTGTTTCGACCGCCGTGACGCTGAGCGTGCCGAGCGACTTCTATCGCTATGTGACAATCGAGGCGGGATCGCCGGCGGTGGGCGAGACGATCCGCGGTCTCGACATTCGTGCGAAGACGGGTGCCAGTGTGGTGGCCATCCTGCGCAACGGGACGCGATTCCGCAATCCGGGGCCGACCTGGTGTTTTGAAGTCGGCGATCAGGTGAGCGTCATTGGAGATCCCCCTCAGTTGATGGCTTTCCGTGAGTTGGTGGCGTCGCATGAAAACGGAAAATCACGAGATTGAAGATTGGCTGGCGTCGCGTCCGGCCACGCCGCCTTCGCGGGGGCGTTTCCCGTGCGGGACCACATTGGGTGAATGGCGTACGGTGGCCTACCTCGGGAAGGGGTGTTCGGCCGAGGTCTACCGAGTCGTGAACACACGTACCGGACGCGAGGGTGCGTTGAAGTTGCTTGTGAGCGAGGATGCGGGCATCCGTGACCGATTCCTTGTGGAAATGGATACCATCCGCTTTTTGCAGCAAGGGGCGTTCCCGACCTTCTATGGCAGTGGCGTCAGCGGAGGGAGTCCCTACTATGTGATGGAGTATCTGCGGCCGCTGTCGTTCCCGCCGCCGCGCAAGGAGATTCCGGATTTCATCGTGTCGGTGGCGAAGGCCGTACAACGTTTGCATACGGCCGGATATGTCCATCGCGATCTCAAGCCGGCGAACATTCTGCGGCGTCCCAACGGGGAGCCCGTGCTGATCGATCCGGGACTCGTCAAGAAGATGGAGAAGACGGGTACGCAAACACAGCCGTTTGCGCTTTCGCAGCTGAATGGACGGCCTCTGGGCGTGGGGACGTTGGGGTTTGCCGCGCCTGAACAGCTGATCAAGGGAATTGCCTCGGCGCGGAGCGATGTCTTTTCGCTGGGCAAGGTCTTGTCGGCGTGCTTCGACGGCAAGGCACCGCGGGGACCCTGGCGGATGATCATCCGTCAGGCCACACAGGAGGCCCCTGAGGATCGCTATGCTTCGGCGGATGATTTCGCCCGTGCCGTTCGCCGGCGTCACTACCCTGTCTATTTTCGCATCGCGTTCTCTTCGGGTTTGGCGGTGCTGTTGTCGGTGCTCGGGATCGGCTGGTCGAATTCGATGTCCGTGAAACCGCTTCCGCCGTCGACGGTGGTGGTTGAGATTCCGGCCGGCCCCGAGGCGCTTCTGAAGAAGAAGTCCGAGTCGGAAACGGCGCATTTCAAGCGTCTGCTGCCGTTGGCGGAAACGGGCAATGTGACGGCGCAGCTGCTCGTTGCGGAAGCCTACTTCTACGGGCGAGGCCCGAAAAAGGACCAGCAGAAGGCGTTCCAGTGGTATCAGCAGGCGGCGAAGGCGCAGAACCACGATGCCGAGGCGTCGCTTGGACTTTGCTACCTCCATGGCTATGGATGCGAACCGAGCGACTGGCAGGCGGTGCAGTGTTTTCTTTTGGCGGTCGAAGGCGGGAATGTCGTTGCAATGACCAACTTGGCCTATTGCTATATGAATGACCGCGGAGTGGAGAAGGACGTTAAGGAAGGTTTCCGCCTGGCTCAGCGAGCGGCCGAACGGGGCCATGCCCCCGGACAGGTGATGCTCGCCGAATGTTTCCTGCTGGGCTTGGGCGTGGAACGCAATCAGAAAGAGGCCGAGGTGTGGCTCAAAGCGGCCGCACGGCAAGGCAACAAGCGCGCCATCCGGCTTCTTGAGACGCTGGACGCCGCTAATTCTCCAGCTCCGACTGAAGAGACTGCACAATCTCCTTCAGACGTTCCGTGAGTCGGTCCTTGATCTGGTAGACGTTGTTGCGCGTCGTGCCGAACTGGGCGGCGACGGAGGCGGAATCTTCATGGTGCAAGACGACGCGTTCGAAAATCGTTCGCGTACTTGCGTTGATGTTATCATCTGCCAGAAGCTGCGCGATCGCGGTCTCGTAAATGGCTTCCCTCTGGTCGCCATCCAAGTCGTCAATGGGTGTCTCGACGATCGGATTGCGAGGGAAGGTCGGGTCTTGCGAGATCTCTCGCCGGTGGTCATCTTCCACCTTCTGCTTGCGGAGGATGTCCAGCGCCTTGTGCTTGACGATTCCCATCAGATAGTTGCGGAAATGTCCCTTTTCGTCGGGCGTGTAGTGAAAGGACGGAAGGCATCTTGCCAAGGCGATCAGCGTGTCCTGAAAGACGGCGTCGGGATCCAGATAGGGGAAGTTGGCGTGAATGAATCCAAAAACGGGCCCCTTGTAGGTGTCGTAGAAACGATACCATTGATCGTTCGCCGTCGAGGTGGCGAGCGCATGTAAAAGCGTGATTGACGTCTGCGGTATTTCGGCCATGGCGATAGTATAGCATAAAGCCCGACGGGTTGAAATGTTTAACCTTGAAAACCTATTGACGCAGAGGGGTGGATGGGGTATACTGTTGTCATCTGAAAACAACCAAAAGGATTGAATCAAATGAAACGCGTTTTTAATTTGTTCCCTCTCGCGGCGCTTGCGGTCGCGGGGTTGATGGCTGGCTGTACGTCGACTTGTCCGTGCGCGAAGGGTGCTTGTGCCTGTGCCGAACCGGTGGCGGGTGCGCCCAAGTATCAGCCGCGCCTCTTCAAGGCGTTCGGTGAAATCAACAACGTGCCGGACGGCCTCACCCAGGACGGAAAGGGCAACATCTACCACTCCGCGCCGAATCTCCGCGACCACGCCTATCCGGGCGTCATCCTCAAGCGTTGCGTGAAGACGGGCAAGTGGAGCATCTTCGCGGCGGCAACGCGTAACCCGAAGACGGGCGTCGGTCGCCCGATGGGCCTCGAGTGGTGCTTCGAGGACGGCAATCTCTACTACTGCGACAACCAGTACAACTGCGACTCCAAGGACTACGCCAGCCGCGTGATGCGCGTGGTGATCGACCAGAAGACGGGCGAGCCGCTTCGCATCGAGACGGCGGTCGACAACATCAAGCTCGCCAACGCGATCCGCTTCTACAAGGGCGACATGTTCTTCACCGACACCTACTTCGACCTCAACCGTCCCGACGGCATCGGCATCGGCGGTGTCTATCGCGTGCCGCTCAAGGACTGCAAGAACAAGGTGGTCTCGCTGCTCAAGAAGCAGGACTACAAGAAGGACCCCTACTTCCTCTTCGAAACCCAGACGAAGGAACTCCCCGGCCGTCAGGACAACTCCGGCGCGGATGGCCTCGCCATCACGAAGGAAGGCCATCTCTACTTCGGCACCTTCGGCAGCGGTCGCTTCTATACGGCCAAGCGCCAGGCGAACGGCACGTATGCCCCTGCGAAGCTCATCTTCGAGAACCCCAAGCTGTTCCCGTGCTGCGATGGCATCTGCTATGACGAGGCGGAGAACCGCATCATCATGAGCGACAGCTGCCTCAACGCGCTGCATACGTGGTCGATCGACAAGGAGCTGAAGGGCGAATATGCGTTCGGCGAACTCTGGAAGAACGGCGACAACGACGGTTCGACGGGCCTCTTCGACCAGCCGTGCGAACCGATGGTGTGGCGCTGCCCGAAGACCGGCAAGCGGAAGTGCATCGTCGCCAACTTCGACATGACCTTCCCGGGCCTGACGAACAAGACGGACGACAAGTTCCACACGCTCAGCATCCTCGACCTCGAATAATCGAAAATCGACAGGGTTGATACACCATGCGCGTATGTCCGAAAGGATGTACGCGCATGTTTTTTTCATCTAGCATTATGGCGCGCTCGGAGAGCGCGCCCTGCCGGCGGGGGGAGGGGTACTGCATTATTTTTCATTTCTTCCGTAAGATTCGGCTTTCAGGAACGAGCAAGAGATGAAGGGC